>NZ_JBPWOA010000035.1:0-1447 GCF_051781005.1 Anabaena sp. WFMT
ACCAAGGGGTTTTAAAATAAATAATGACCAATCTACCGCAAAGGCAACTTAGGCAGCGTGTAGGCGATTGTAGAGGTGATTGGGCTATCTACGTATAAAAAGCCAGTAAGATGTATTCACTCCACCCGTACTAAAAAAAGACTTCTCACTATATATTTAGGGGGGGGTGGACTGTAGAAAATACGAGTAAATGCCATTTTAAAATACGTAGCCAATTAGACATACTTAAAATATAGGAATTAGTCCATTTTGCGAAAAGTGCCGGGGGATTTTGGGAAGTTATGCCGGGCCAGTTTGGAAAATTCTTGAGGGAAAATTTAGGGAAGTTGCGATATTGCGATAAATTGCGATCGCACTTTAGGGGAAAATTCAGAGAAGCTATCATCACTATACAAACCGAGTTGTTATAAATATGGGTGAACAAACTGACTTGATGCAAACATGGGTAAACAAAACGTCTTGTTATCACTGTACGAACCGACTTGACCGCAAACATGAGTATACAAACCGACTTATCTATCACTATACGAACCGACTTGATGCAGATATGAGTGAACAAACCGACTTGTTATCTATGCACAAACCGACTTATCTATCACTATACGAACCGACTTGACGCAGACATGAGTATACAAACCGACTTGTTATCTATGCACAAACCGACTTAGCACAAGCATGATGCACAAGAGGGTTCGTATAGTCCTTACTATCATTCCTTGTTCTCATGAGAACAAGGAATGATAGTAAGGACTATACGAACCCTCTTGTGCATCATGCTTGTGCTAAGTCGGTTTGTGCATAGATAACAAGTCGGTTTGTATACTCATGTCTGCGTCAAGTCGGTTCGTATAGTGATAGATAAGTCGGTTTGTGCATAGATAACAAGTCGGTTTGTTCACTCATATCTGCATCAAGTCGGTTCGTATAGTGATAGATAAGTCGGTTTGTATACTCATGTTTGCGGTCAAGTCGGTTCGTACAGTGATAACAAGACGTTTTGTTTACCCATGTTTGCATCAAGTCAGTTTGTTCACCCATATTTATAACAACTCGGTTTGTATAGTGATGATAGCTTCTCTGAATTTTCCCCTAAAGTGCAATCGCAATTTATCGCAATATCGCAACTTCCCTAAATTTTCCCTCAAGAATTTTCCAAACTGACCGGCATAACTTCCCAAAATCCCCCGGCACTTTTCGCAAAATGGACTAATTCCTATATTTTAAGTATGTCTAATTGGCTACGTATTTTAAAATGGCATTTACTCGTATTTTCTACAGTCCACCCCCCCTAAATATATAGTGAGAAGTCTTTTTTTAGTACGGGTGGAGTGAATACATCTTACTGGCTTTTTATACTTAGATAGCCCAATCACCTCTACAATCGCCTACACGCTGCTTAAGTTGCCTTTGCGGTAGATTGGTCATTATTTATTTTAAAACCCCTTGG
>NZ_JBPWOA010000036.1:0-23613 GCF_051781005.1 Anabaena sp. WFMT
TAGGTGATTTTTGAGCAGTAGGGATGGACATACTTAGATTATCTTTCTGGCTTTACTCTTTCTTCCCTGTTGACTGTAAAATCTGCTAACTGCCTCTACAATCGCCTACACGCTGCCTAAGTTGCCTTTGCGGTACATTGGTCATTATTTATTTTAAAACCCCTTGGTAGGGGTGTGGTTGTGGGTTAGAGGAGGGAGGAGGGAGGGCGATCGCTTTTATTCTTCTCCCCTCACTTCCTTATCCATATCCAAAAACTAACGACAATATTTGAATAACAGCCTGTACCAAAACAAACGAGCCGATAATACCGAAAGCGACTTTTAGGGATAATTCTTTACTAAATTTTGCAAAATCTTTTCTGAGTTCGCTTATCTCTTGCCTTAAAGCAACTAACTCATCAACGGCTGGGTTGCCTTGTTTTGGTGGTTGTGATGGTTGTGATGGTTGTGATGGTTTTTTTGGAGGATTATTCATTATTTACCACCCGCGAGCGCCAATACTGCGACAGTAGTACTTCATTGCTGTGCTACCAAAAGAGTTTCCGCGTGCAGGAATTTCACTGTTATTTTTTTCTTCGCCAACTTTAACGCCTTTACTGTTGTAGACCCTAGTTCCAACTATCCACAATCTTTCATCACCACATCCAGGATCAAGCATATATTCAAACATTAAATCACTTTTAAGCTGGTAAATTTTAAGAACTTTTCCAAAAGATTCATCCTTTTCCCCCATTGTCCAGGTATCGAGCATAAAAGGAACACCGACGTTATCAGTCCCAACTTTTAAATACTGTTCAGCGGCTTGGGTTACTGCGGACAAATTCAAGACAATTGCAATGGCTACACCTAGTTTTTTCAGCATATAAACGCTTTTCTATAAGTTCCTATACTTAATAATCCCAAAAAGAGAGCTACTGTAACAAAAAATATGTAATTTTTATTGTGCGTACAAAAATACTGTTTTTAGAAGATACGCTTCAGGGGAACAATAGGGATAAAGCTTAGTAGATTTAAAATTTAGGCGATTGCCCCTCAGATTTATTTACATCCCTACACAATCCCTCTTGACATACATTATGTCCTTGGTTACTATCTAATCATGAAAGTTATTAAATAAAGATAGTAAGGATATGAGTAGACAACTTGTAACGGCTGATGAATTGACTAACTCCTATGTAGATGACAGAGTAAAAATTCTCCTGCCACAGTTTGAGGCTTTAGCACCATATAAACTAAATCAGCGCAAAAACGGCGTAAACGATTTAACAGGCTGGCATAAACTGGCCATTCAAGAGGCAAGAATACTTAAACTCAATTACCCAGATGACAAGCCAGAGGAAAACAAGGAATATGGCACGGCATTAAGACAGATTACATCGTTAAAGAAAGAGCTAAAACTTGCAGCTAAGACAGATTTAGGTGATAAAGCACTACTAAACCCTGTAAACACGATAATTACTCACTTCGGCAATGAGTTATCTAACCAGTTCGCTATCTACAAGGAAAACCAGAATACCCGCTATCGTGAAACTGTTACCGAACGCCGCAAGGTAGAAAACAGAATTGAGATTGATTTAACTAACTCCCTCAAATACGCCTACAACATCCTTAGAGACATCAAAAATGGTGAGGATGTTAACTGGCTTGACGTATCTTGTGCGATCGCTCTCTCTACTGGTAGACGTATGGCTGAAGTCCACCTCTCAGCAAAGTTTGAGCAAATTGATGATTACAAAATTATCTTTACTGGACAGCTAAAGGGTAAAGACCGCAAGGTTAGAGTCCAGGACAGAGCGATTAAATTAATTGATGTGCCTTTTACTATCCCTACTCTACTACCTGCTGATTTAGTCTGTTTTGGGCTTAATTGGCTTAACAGTAAGGGTAAACGGTTTAGTAGGGATGAAGACCCGGAACGGGTAAATAGACGGTTTTCTAAGACGTTAAACCAAGCTTGTAAGGACTGGGATATTTTCCCTGTTGAGGATAGAACCTACCACAAGTTTAGAGCCGCTTACCTGAGAGCAGCGATTATTAATGACGGCAATGTTGACCCCTACGACTTCACAGACTTTGCTAAGGAAGTGTTGGGGGATGATGACGAAGCCACGATAAACGCCTACAAACGTTATGGGATAAAGCCTGGAAGTGTTACCAAAGTCTAAATAAATCCCTATACAAAACCTCTTGACATAAAATAACAAGAGAGTTAGTATAGGGATAACTAAATAAACCTACTTCCATTATGAGTGACGTTAAGAAAGCTTCCAATATTGCCTCAGAATTAATTGCTGAACTTGATCACATAACTGATGAATTGACTATCAAGAAAGCTACTCTTAAATATTGGCATGAGATGAAAAAGGCTGTCTCAGAGGGGAATTTTAGCAGATGTAGAACTACTTTGAGAAAGGCTATACAATCGGCTTTCCCTGATAAAGAAACAGCTACGCCTGGTTACTATTTTACTAATTCAGGTAAGGGTCAAGTAGAACGATTTGAACATTTAGCTTTATGGTATGCGACTGCTAATGAAGAGAGATGGCAGGTTGTAGGGGAAGATGCTAGAAAGCAGTATTTTGGTGGTTTACCAGAGTTACCTAAATCTGAGGTTACAGGAGATAAAAGTACAGTAGAAACCAAGCCAGAAGTTATCACAGCAGTAGAACCGACACCAGAATTAACTTTAGATTCTATGAATATTGAAGCTTTGGAATTAGATGCTGATACTCAACAGAAGGTACAAGATGCTTTAACTCACTCTGGCTTGTCTTTGGCTGAATTTATTCAAAAGGCTTGTACTATTTATGCGACTACTTTAACAGGGAAGGCTAAACAATTTGATTCTGATTTGTCCGCAGTTGAGACACAAGAATTATTAACGAGTGCCAAATATAAAACACATCCTGGACGGGCTGAGGAATTAGCAAAACGGGCTATTGTGGCACTAGAAAACCATAACAATAATTGCACTGAAAAAAGCCAAAAATGGATGATTACTCAGACAGCTATACAATCCCTCATTGGTTCAAAACCTGCCACTGTCAAGGCGATTCTAGAGAATTATAAAACACGGCTTGATGATCACAACACTAAGCACGACTTAACGCCATACGACAACCGCAAGAAAGACAAGATAATTCAAGATGATATTGACTTAGCTGTTTTAGTTCCTGATGGAATAGACCTGTAAACCAGTAAATATAAGGTTTTAGGGAGTTAAGCAACTCCCTGCTTCTGGCTAAGTTTCAGTCCCTTAGAAGGGATTAGGTATCCTGCAAGTTTTTTGTTTTTCATTTTCCATCCCAAGATATTCTTGCAAGTTTCAGTCCCTTAGAAGGGATTAGGTATCCTGCAAGCTAAGTACGCGATGCACCGATACCCGATATTCTCTTGCAGGTTTCAGTCCCTTAGAAGGGATTAGGTATCCTGCAAGTTCCGGTGGCTTCAGCAATATCGCTTTCAGAAATAGGTTTCAGTCCCTTAGAAGGGATTAGGTATCCTGCAAGTAGGGATTAGCCCGGTAGTTGCAGTGGATTCAAACTGAAACGTTTCAGTCCCTTAGAAGGGATTAGGTATCCTGCAAGTCCGGCATCAAAAACCCTTGATATAGCTGAATCCTGAAGGCTGTTTTGGCAGATCGGATCAAAAAGTTCATCCTAGCCGCTTAAATCCCTTTTGATATTCTGCAAAGATAGCTCTAATCCCTTTGCTTGTCTAGGTTCTGAGGTTTTGGCGAGTGTCCGGGGTTTTTGACCTAGCTTTGACTTGCCAAAAATCTATATTGATATGCAAGATAATTAATCCCTTTGAGAGTCTGTCAGCCATAGTTCCGGCTGATCTACGGGAATTGTCACCTCATCCCTTGCTTTTAGGTTAAAAAACTTACAAGCCATAGACTAAATAAATAGTCACCCGTCCAAACTGCGGTAAATCAATATTAACTAAATCCTCTTATTCTGTCAATTTTTTACGTTTAAATCTTTTGGTTTTCTGATACTGTAATTTAATAGTATGATATTTAACTATTCCTAATTCAAAATCAGAGTTTTTCTTGTGGTTTCTAGCAGCATTAACATCAGCTTGCTGAACTTTATCTAATATCTCGCATTCAAGGTTTTTACAGATAAATTCATGCTGAGATAGCCTCTCTCCTTTCTGACCACAGCAATGGCAGGTCTGAGAACTATAATTAGCTGAGGGGTCATGGAAATTATTACCACTGGCTTCTACTTTTTGTTTAGTTTTTGCTTTTAAATCACCTAAACACCTCTGTTTTAAAATCCAATTTAAGCCGCGTTTTGCAGATGCCCCATTATGAGCATAGCCAACGCCTTCAGGTAATGCTTGTGGTGCTGTTTGCTTCAATAAATTAGTTAACTGTGTATCTTCCCAGCAAACATCTTTATAAGTTCTACTGATTCTAGTTGATAACTTGTGATTAAAAGAATTAGCAGAATTAGCACCACGTTCTTGTAATCTACTAATTTTAGCCTGTAACTTTATCTCGTTAGCTGTTTTAGGTCTAGTGCCTTTGTTACCTAATGCTTTCCAATTTGCATCGTTAATATCTTTAGCTTTATTTAATTTAGATTGTAGTTCCTCAATGTGAATTGATATTCGTTCCCTGCTTAGATTTGGTAGGAACAAAGCACCATGATCTGTAGCCGCAATCGCACTAACACCAGGATCAATTCCTACAGATAGTTCTTTACAGTGAGTAATTGAAGATAGTTTAATTTGCTCAGAAACAGATTTAAATTTCTCCAGTAAATCTAAATATTGTTGGCTTTCCTCTCCAAACTCTTTTTTTATTTTAGGTAATTGTTTTGATAATTTAGCTTTTTCTTCCTGCAATTGATGTGCTACTACAATATTTATATAATAACCTGATGGTTTTTTAGTAATCATGTAGGTTCTAGTAATTATGTTTTCTAGAGCCAATCGTTTCCGCCAACTTCTATCAATTATTTGAATTTCTCCTAAACCTGTTACAGTAACTGTTTGTTTATCGGAATTGATTTTATTAGGTGGTTTTTGATTATTAGATAGAGTTGTTAATGGTGTATCTAGACGTTTAAATTTAGGTTTCCTACTGTTAATCCTCTTCGGATCAAGAAATGCTAACCATGCCTGTTTAAAAAACTCTAGAGTACCTCCTATATAGTCGCTGGATATTGTCAAATCAGGTAAATTCTGAAATGCTCTTAAGCTATTTAAACCTGATATATTATCAAGCTTCATGATGTCGGTTATTTCCCTGCCTTCAAACTTACCGCTAAGGAAAGTTTTATAAGTATGTGGTGTTGTGGCTATTCGTTGCCAAGGTTTATCACCTTTAGTTAACTTACTTCCTTTAATGTAGATAATTTCCCCTTTTTTCTTAATAGGGATATTGAAACTATCATCACGTTTCCAATAGTCTCCACCTGTGGCAATTTGACAGGATAACCATTCATAACCGCTATTACCTAACCTTAAAGGTACTTTGGTTATTCCTTCAAGATCAAATGGTAGCCACCTAGTGAATATTTCAAACTTAGCTACTAATTTCTTATTAGCTTCAGACAGTTTAGGTTGCTTTTCTCCATGTTTATGATTGTAAAAATTTCTTACTAACTGCTGTTGCTCAGGTTTAAGTTTGGTTAAAGTTTCAGTAGCTTTAGTTAAATCAGCTTGTAGTTTTTCAGCCCAACTATACCAATTTATGCAGTGATTATGTAGTTGATTAGATAAAGCAGTGTTCCACAACCATTCTAATTCATTGGTGTATTGGTTAAATAAGGTAATCTGATCCTGAGTTAGTAAAATCTTAATTTTGATAGTTTTCATATATAATTAACCGTGCGCTCAGTTGTTAACCCATTATTTTATAGGGCAGATACCACTTTTTTTGACCTTCTAAAATCCCAAGGCATAACAGGCTTTGCCTGATTCCAAAATCCTAGTTTCTTGTTTTTAGCGTTAAGTTCTGATTTGAGAAATTTATCTTTAGTATCAATACAACCTGATAAATATTGTTTATAAACAACGGCTTGACCTTCTTGAATCATAGTGAGATTTATGGATTGATTATTAACATAAATTTCTCCTACAGTTCTTTTATACCTATCTATCGCCACCGTTCTAAGCTTTATTGATTGTCCAACGGGTAACAGTTGTTTTAGCCTATCTGCTGACTGTTTACCCCAAGGTGTTTGTTTCATTTCAGGAGCATCTATACAAGCCAATCGGATAGTAATTTTATTACTGCCAAAATTTGCTTTTATGGTGTCACCGTCCCCTACAGATATCACAGTTCCGGTGAAGAGTTTAGTATTGCTGGCATTGACAGAACCAACTTGAATCAAGAGTAAAGCCGCAGTTAGAGCAAAATATTTTAGTATCATTTATCACTTAAAACCAGGTATAGCTAGGATACCAGACGTAATGATAAATTACCATGTGTGATAACAGATATTTACACACAATGCCATCGAACGTAAAAATAGAGACGCTAATTTTTACCAATAACCAAATATTGATGGTTTTCTACACTGCGGTTCATGCTTGGGAATTTAGGATAATTAGCCCCGATGGTTCGGTTTATGGGAAAAAGGGGATTTATTACACAGCAGACGCAGCGTTAAGAGCAGGTAAGGAATGGGTACAAATTTGATATCAAATCTATTTGTCTACTGGACAACCTGACAAAGTTTTTGTCTACCGAGTCACTGGACAAACTAAAATTGTCAAGTATAGAACTGGACAAACCAAGATGGACAGTCAAGACACAGAACTAATCAAAATCGCTACTCTACAAGGAAGATACGGTTTAGAGTCACGTCAAGCGGTATATGACAGAATCAACGGACTGGACATAAAACCAGTAGCACGGGGTAAAATATCCCCACAGCAGTTAGAGCTACTGGACAAACTAGACAAACATATTAGGGACGGGGGAGCGATCGCAGATTTCCCCATTCAGCCAGAGGTAGAAATTACCCCACTGGAAAAACTGGACAATCAACTAGACATACTGGACAACCCACTAGACAACAGCGAAAACCTTACCGCTATTACTGTTATGGCTGGTTTGGTTGAAAAAATGATGGGGTATATCGGCAATAAGCGATCGCATCTAGCAGAATATGAGGAACTAGAAAAAGCTGTTACTCATCAGTGGATACTGAGTACAAGCAAGGTAAAAGAATTGATTGGTGTTACCCCAAGGGTAGGTAGGGATGAAATGACCTTTGTATGGGGTAGTTTTACTTTTACCAAGGCTGGTAAGCTGGGTAATCAGATGGGATGGTTAGTTAGTAAAAGTTAAATCCTGGTAAATTCAAACAAATATTGTTTAAAAGTCTAAAAAATTGCATACTCAAGCCAGAGCATAAATCCGAACTTCTACTAAACAAATGATACCCGAAGATTTTTCTAATAAAAATCTCAGAGGACATTCTTTCAAAAGACAAAATCTTGAAGGTGCTAACTTTAGCCATGCTGATATCAGGGGTGCAGATTTTACCAGTGCCAATCTGAAAGGTGCAAACTTTAGCCATGCCACCGCAGGATTACAAAAACGGTGGGTAATTCTTCTAGTCTGTATTTCGTGGATTATTGCCGGAATTTCAGGATTTCTCTCATCTCTTATGGGATATTTGATATTTTTAATATTTGACGGTTCTAGTCAACAGAATCAGATAATGGGTTGGACTGCCTTAATAGTAGTAATTATTTTGGGCATCGCTATAATTCGTCAAGGATTAAATACAGCCTTCGCCTTCGCCGGAGCCTTCGCCGGAGCCTTAGCCTTAGCCTTCGCCGGAGCCTTCGCCGGAGCCTTCGCCGGAGCCTTAGCCGGAGCCTTAGCCTTCGCCGGAGCCTTAGCCGGAGCCTTCGCCGGAGCCTTCGCCTTCGCCGGAGCCTTCGCCGTAGCCTTCGCCGGAGCCTTCGCCGTAGCCTTAGCCTTCGCCGGAGCCTTAGCCGGAGCCGGAGCCGGAGCCTTAGCCTTCGCCGGAGCCGTAGTTTTATTCAGTGGCTACATTGCTCTCCAAGCAATGAAGGGAGATGAAAAATACTCTTTAATTCGGAACATGGCTATAGCCTTTGCAGCCATTGGTGGTACAAACTTTCGCAACGCGGATCTCACTGATGCTAATTTCATAGGAGCAACGCTAAAAAGTACGGATTTAAGAAACGCTACTCTCACTCGGACTCATTTTTTCAAAACCAAATTACTCAATCGTGTTCGCCCTGGTAAAACTTATCTTCAGAATACACAGTTACGCCAATTGCTAATTACAGGACAAGGACAAGATAAGAACTTTGACCGTCAAGACCTGCGTGGAGTCAATTTACAACAAGCTATCCTCACAGATTCTAGTTTCATTGGTGCTGATTTAAGTGAAGCCAACTTACAATATGCTGATTTATCAAGAGCCAAGCTAGTACAAACACAACTTAACGAGACAGATTTTACAGGTGCAACTCTCACCGGGGCTTTTATTGAGGATTGGGGTATTACTAATGATACAAAGTTTAACGGTGTGAGATGTGAGTATGTTTATATGCGACTTCCCACCAAAGAAAACCCTGACCCTCTACGCAAACCCGATAACAATAAAGAAGTTTTTGCAGATAGAGATTTTGGTGATTTTATCAAACCAATTTTTGATACCCTTGACCTTTATCATAATCAAATCGTTGACCCCAGAGCGATCGCTATTTCATTCAAAGAATTAGCAGAAAATCACCCCGATGCTGATTTAGAAATCGTGGCAATGGAAAAACGGGGTGAAGATAAGTTCGTGTTGAGAGCGAAAACCTCAGCAGGTAGCGATAAATCTCAACTTAGTGCTGAATATTTTAATAACTATAATCAGATCAAGTCTTTAAATGATAGTCAGCAGTTATTGTTGATAGAGAAAGATAAGCGTATTTATAGTTTAGAAAATATGATTACTACTGCAATGCAGCAGCCAAAATTTAATTTACAAGGAGATATCCAAATGTCTGATATTAGCGGTATTAATATTCAAAACAGCAGCAGTGTAAGCGGTGTTGCTGGGAGTGGTTCTGTTGCCAACCTGGGAACTATTAGCGGTAATGTGAGTATTGCTATCAATGATTTACCTGACTCACAAAACGCAGATAACCCAGGCATTAAAGAGTTATTAACGCAGTTGCAGGAGGCAATCTCCCAGTCTACTGATTTGAAAGAAGAAGAGAAAGCTGAAGCTTTAGAACAGGTGCAAAATTTAGCAACAGCAGCGAAAAGCCCTCAAGAATCAACTCAGAAAAAGACTGCAAAAACAGCAATTACAATGTTGAAAGGTTTATTTACGGGTTTACCTGCTGTGGCTACATTAGCAGAAGCAGTAAATAAGTTATTA
Organism: Anabaena sp. WFMT; assembly: GCF_051781005.1. NCBI lineage: Bacteria > Bacillati > Cyanobacteriota > Cyanophyceae > Nostocales > Nostocaceae > Anabaena > Anabaena sp. WFMT. Next base: position 9,378 of record NZ_JBPWOA010000036.1, read on the forward strand.
CCTGCGATTTCCAAATTATTTGGTTTAGGCTAATTTATGTTGAGCGATCGCTGTCAAGGGGCATTTCACCATAGCTAATTTTAGTTAAGTTGCTTTACGTGTGGACAGGAGTATAGAAACCTCATTAAACAAGTCTAATCATGTTTAGTTTCCACCCGTATAGAATCCAGTGTTGAGAGGTCGTGAAATGGTGTTTTAACGACATTACCCACAGGTGAGAGCATTGATAAGGCAGAAACAGCCCCTAACACCTGTTCATCACTCACTTCTAAATACCTTTGCAACTGTTCTAAGTTCCTATGCCCTGATAATTCCTGTATTACCCGCAGTGGGATACCCGCGTTACTCATCTGGGTTAAGGCTGTCCGTCTGAAGCTGTGGGTACTTACTCCAGTGATTCCTACTTGCTCACAAGCTTTCCTTAAAATCCTTGCTGCTGAATCGTGGCTGATATGTCCGTTGCTCCTACCAGGGAACAGGTAATCATAACCTGCTATTCGGTAATGTTCAGCCAATAACCGCCGTAGGTCTTCAATCACTGGGATGGTTCGTGTGGCCAGTTTGCCCTTGGTATTTGATTTTCTAATTATGAATTGCGATCTCACTTCACCCTTGGGTGTGTAAACGTCCCCAGTCATCAGCGTTACACATTCTCTAATCCTACAGGCACTAAATAGGCAGACACCAAACAGCATTCTATCGCGGTCGTTATCTAAACCTTGACTAAAAATTAACTGTATTTCCTGCTGTGTCAGCACTTTGGCGCGTCCGTGCCTGTTGATTTTCATCTCTCCACTGTAGACCCCTGTAATTTACAGCTTACCTTTAGGGGGGGCGATCTCTGACTCACAAGCTACTAATAATTTATTAGTTTTAAATTCCATCGCCGCTATAGCGATTTAAATTACATTAATAGGCTTCGTGAAATACTTTAAAATCCTACTAAAGTTACTGAAAATGTTTCATAATGCTAGTATTCTGTATTTAAAAGTAATTTTTTCTGATATTAGAGGTTAGAGATGGCTACACTGGCAAAGAAAATCAAGCTATCTGATTTTATTACAATGTCAGAAGTAGATGCACGTAAGCGCGTGAGTGAGTTGTATCAGGCTTCTGTCAAACCCACGCTTGAGCAACTAGCAGAGCAAAAACTCAATATTGACCTTAAAATTAATTTTTTTGAGTCTCAATACCAAATGTCTTCAGAAAATATGAAACAATCGTTATTATCCAGTGATTACCCGGATAATACAGACATTTGCACTTGGTTAATGCTATTAAGGACTAGGGATCGCATTGAAGAAAAGATTAGGTCGTCATCAGCCGAACAAATTTCTACTTTATAAAGATATACATAATAGTGCGCTCAAAAACCTATGTGATACTAGCTTCGTTGGTAGTCACTCCCTTGTTTTTGAGTCTATTCCAGGTGAGTTTTGCTTAAGCGGGGAGATTTCTTGTTTAGGTAATATTCTTGTTGCTGTATATAAAATATTGACTATTTTAGATGATGACGAGGAAAATCCTCTCGTTCAAACAGTTGAATATTCCTATAATGCCTCTATTCAGGGTCATAACACCATTTTTAGATATGACAATCAAGATGATTATCATCACGTTTCTTATGACGATCATCAAGACGAGCATCATAAACACGAATACGATTGGACAACCGGAAAACAAAATAGTGGTAGTCCTATGTGGATAGGGGATGAAAAATCTCCCACATTGGGTGATGTCCTTTGGGAGTTACATAATTGGTACTATGAAAATATAAGTTATTTAAAATCACCATATAGTTACGCTCAATTAGGAAAAGGGCGATTTTCTATACCTACTCAAGAATTGTGACATTTTATATTTTTGTTATCCAGTTATCGAAAATTAATTAAATACCAAAAAGCCTCTACAATTAGTTCTTAGAGGCTTTCTTGTTGATTAAATAAAGCTTCAAACAACAAAACCTTTACCGCAATCTGAACATTTATACCGCTGCTTATCACCTGCCTTACCATTGCGCTTGACCGCAGTAGAACCACAGGATGTACAAGCAACTTCTTGACCTTCCTTGATAGCTTTTGACTGCCACGGTGAAGAAACAAGCCAAGATTTGTTATTATCAATTCCTCCTTCTAGTGCAGGTGGTATCTCTACAAAATCAAAACGCATACCATCAATTAAAAGTGCAAAACGGTATTGATTCTTAATCAGAATATCTGCATTAACCGAGTTAAAAAACTCTGATACCTTTTGGTATATAGATGGTATTTTAGTTTTCATTTCTGAACTCCACCCCATATCATCGGCGTGTTTTATGGCTGTTCCAATAGCATCACCAATGAACATTAGAGAACAGTTATTCATCTCGTCCCATGTCCAACCCTGTTTACCTACTTCACTAGATTGACCAATTAGACAAAGCTTCATTTTACGATGTCTAATTTCTGTCCAAACCTGTGCTATTCCTCCTTTCTGTTTCTTATCAAAAGTCTTATCACATTCATCCTGAATTAACATTACTGGAATATCTGGGTTAAATGATTCATTGTTTTTTCTATCATTAAATTCATCTATGAACAGTTCTAAAACCTTGCTGGCTTCTGTGGGAGATTTAGCGATTTTAGGACAATTCCAGTAATCTTCAAAACTGCCATGTTGAGGGTCACTTAGCCATAGTTCCCAGTTCTCCCAGTGGTTAATGTAGTGGTTTAACAAGTTCTTAACAGCAATTCCTTTACCTCCTCCTGTTCTAGTCATTACTCTCAAAGTTGGTTTCGATTCATGATACCTACTAACAACCTCACCAAACTTTGCAGACGGTTCTATTAGCCGTCTAATGTCTTCAATAGTGGCTTGTTTCTTCTCAGGTTTCCTCAGTTCGATGTCAAGACTCACATAGTTACTTCTCTCACTCTGGCTAAATTTGGGACTGTTCAAACTTCCAGATAACTCCTTTATCTTGTCTGAGTTATTACCATCGTTGAGCGTAGCTGTATCAATGAACCGATTATTTCTAGATAGATGAAACAGTAATTTATAGCCTGTTTCTGTACTATTAAAATCAAGGGCATCAAGGGTAATTCCTAGCTTTAAATGATAGTAATTAACTACTGAATTGCCCACTCTAGCGGCTTCTGAAGTACCTACAAACTGCAATGGTTTACCCAAATCTTTTAACTTAGCTTGTAGATTGATGACCTCATTTTGTAACTGCTGAATCTCAGTAACTTGCTGCATTCCCTCTTGTACTGTTTCTGCGAAGTCTGTTTTATATGCTGTAACCACATCACCACAAACCTCAGACATTTCATTAGTTAATGCTTTAATATTGCCCTGATAGAATAGCTTAATTGTTTCTAACTTTTGACTATGTTCCTCAAATGGGATTACACCATAAAGCTGTCGCTGCAAATGGTCACAAGCTGCTTTGTATAACTTTGCCTTAATACTTGACCCTTTCAGAATAATCTCATGTTGAACTGCTAAACAAGCCGCTATTAATTCCTCATTTGTCAAATTACCATTATCTGAAATCACCCCAATTTGAGCAGACATCAATTTAACATCTTCATTGAATTGTGCTGCTAATTCTTGGCAGTTAGTCCTAACATCTGGATACTTTTTAACCAGAAAGGGAACGAGAGCATTTACCTGTTTTACTGCCTCTTCTAGCGATTCTCTTAACGTTGTAACGGCTGAGTCGATGTTTATATCTCTAGTATCTTGTAACGCGGTTTTAGTGTCGCTCAACTCAGTTCTAAGTTGCTCTAAAGTTTCCACCAAGTCGATATTCAATTTAGCTAAATTATCTCTGTCTATGGCAATTTGAGTTAGTTCTTGATGTTTAGTTTGCAGTAATTTACTAAAATGCTCAGTGTCGTTTTTTAAAGTTTCAATTTCAGTCAGAAACTTTTTAGACTTACGCTTATTTATTTTTTCGCTTTGCTGAATAGCTAAACTACTACTAGCAAGGCTACCTAAACCAGATGCTATAAAGAATTGGGAAAACTGCTTATAGGGTGTAAACAGTGCAATGAAACCACCAAAACTAACACCTAAACTACCAACTACAAACCCGTTACGTAATGTTTGAAAGTTCATAGATTCACACCTCTTTCTACTATCGGTTTAATCTCTAACTGCTGCTTTGGTGTTGATTGTGTTGCGATTAATGCCATTATTAAAACCGCTATCCCCAATAATCCAAAGCTTATTTTTACTGGTGATATATCTGTTGTGATGTGGGATGAATAGCGGCTAAAAGCTAAGTTGACTCTCATGAAATCAACTGGGCTAAGGTCGAACCATTCTTTAGACTTGGTTAACTTTACATTGCAGTATTTAAAATGTTTATGTAGTTTGGCTTCTACTGCTGCCATATCTTCTACATAGATAGTTTTGATAATCTTGATGTCGCAAGGTGGCTGATTATCATGAAAGTTTTGCAACCTTAGTTGTGGGTTACGGCTTAACCCTATTTTGCATCGTTTAGTTAAGCATCCAGGTAAAAAACCGTGATACCCTACCGCTTCCATCAAGTAGATATATCCGGGTTCATGGTCGTTACGTGGTGTATGGTAATTCTGATATTGATACATATTAATAAAGGGTGAATTAACACCCCTATTACTAAACTAGTTAATACTTTCTGCCTCTGATTCAATCGCTCCAATCTTGGCATCGAGTTGAAATTTAGCAAGCTCAACTTGGCTAATTCTTGACTCAATTAAACTTAACTTAGCAACCCAGAAAGCTTGTCTTAAGGGTGTTTCACCCTGTAACCCGGTTAGTTCAATACCTGCGTGTGTCAATTTCTCTTGTGTTTGACCGAGTTTTACCTCAGCTATTTGGTGGGTAACTTTGGCAGTTTCTAAACCAACTAATTTAGTATCAGTTCCGATTCTGTCTGTCTGCCAAGTGATGTTACTTTGGGACATCTTCTCACTGAGTGAACCAGTTTTGTAAACGTCGGTATTTAGCTGCAAATTAGCACCCACTAAACGCAATGTTTCCCGCTTCTCAGAAATAGATTGAATTTGTTTATCTGCATCTACTTTGGTTGTTCTAGGCAGTGTGGAAGTGTCAGCGAATAAGTTAGAAGCCAAGTAGTCAGAAGGGTTAAAAACAGAGGCTTGATGGTTGCTATTAGCCTTAATTGGTGTAGGGTCAAGCTTGACAGTTTCCGGTGTGGCAGCAGCAGTTTTTAGTTTTTCCTGCGCTTCAGTTAGTTTGGTTTTCTGTGTTGTGCGTGGCATATAATTAATAGGTAAATTGTCCTACGTTGGGAATTTACAAAAGTAGTTGGGAAGTTTTGCAGCTTCCCTTTTTTAGTCAATTCTCGAAATCTTCTAAAGCTTCTAATACCTCACTAATTGCACCTGTAGCGTCTCCTAAAAGTAGGTCGTTTGATGTGGTAAATTTTTCAGAGTTCTGCATAGCTTGATAATTCGGATCATTAACAACTACTTGCAGTTCGTGTTGGCAGGTAGACAATATTTCTCGGATTTGAACAACCGATAATGCCATGAGGTACAATCCTGATTGAGATTCTTTATATTCAAGCTGCTTTGATTCTGAAGAAATCAAGGCAGTTTTCTATAACAGTGAGAGTTGCATGATTATTTACCTCTAGGATTTTCTGGGTAATCCACATCCTCATCACCTAACGCCGTACAGATGGCACTATGTAAGCTTTTCTTGGCACTGCTAAGAGTGCGTTTGATGTCGGTATTGGGGAGAGTAGCCAGAAAGGAATTAAACTCGGTTTCAAAGTTGGTCAAGACTTGGATTTGTTCAGTAGTCATGGGTTTAGCTCCTAAAAAGTGTGGGCATAGTTGCCTTGAAGTAAAAAGTTGACAGAGTGCGCTAAACAGTTGTTGAGGCAATCAAAAATCATGATCATCGTCGTAGTTGTCCTCATAGGGTGTGAATAGTTGGAAAATTGCCTCTAGTCCGGCGTTAATTGCGTCCAGGGGCGCTAAAAGATTGATTCTTAGCCTACGACTAGGGACTTTCCCAACTCATCGGATAAAGCCTTAATTTCATCAGATAGACTTGCTGGCAGTTCTGGTAATTCCGGCGCTGTGGGTTGTTTGCTGTTGAGACTGCGTAGGCTGTCAAAAACCTGGTTTCTGGTTTCTATGCGTCGTTCGCGTAGCTGCACTACCAACTCACTATCGCGGCTTTGGGCATTGCTTAAAATTTGCTGGTTTCTGTAGGTGTGAACCAAGTCAGCCAAAGCTATAGTTTCCTCTGACTCTTGAATTAGTTCATCTAAAGCGGTAGGGATTGGGGATTGGTTTTTAGGTTGTCCGGCTTGGTTAATTTGGGAATTTTGACTAGATGCCACTATGTTGGAATTTTGAGGCTGATCTCCTATATTTTGGGCTGTTTCCTGTGCTGGTTCTAATGCTTGTGGGTTAGAGGTTTCAGGTAATTGTGGTGTGGTATCTGTGGGGATGGTTGGGGCTGGTAGTGCTTTAGATGTAGCTTGAATTGTGGCTAAAACCATATCCTTTTGGGCTTCTGGGATGCTCTTAATAGAGTCAAAATCATCCGGTCTAATTTCAGCTAAAGCCAGTCTGAATGCTTGTTCTGTAATGCTTTCAGCCTTGCAGATATCAGAGATTGATACTAATTCGTGGGTTGCTGGCATGGGTTCAGGTGTGGCTATTGGGGTTTTCTTGCGGCGGGTTGTTGTTGTTTTGGTAGTTGCTGGCATGATTTACGCTGCTATTTTGTTAAGGTTTCTAAGTGCTGTCCGGTACGTATAAACTGAGTAATTCTGAGGATTCTTGACTATTCCCTGTCTTACCCGTTCGGCTGTTCCCAGTTTGGCAAAATCACGGGCTATTCTTGAAATTACCCAGCATTGGTAAGGGTTTAAGGGTGCTTCGTTGTCTGCGTCTCCATCTGATTTTTTAGGGTAACTATCTCTAAAACTGGGAATACGGTAAAGTGCAAGTTTTGACCATCTAACGATTGAATCTCTACTTACTCCTAAAATGTCGGTTAGTTCGGTTTTGGTCAGACAGTAATCAGTGAACAGGTCATCAAAACCCTTGTTATTACGTCGTTTTCTTGGCATCCTTCACACCTCAGACGGTACTCGTTTAGCAATCAGTTGGTAATCGGTCGGATAAAGTCAGGGTTATCTTTCAGCGTGTCCGGTCTAATCTCTCAATCCCTTGCTATTCAAGGCTTATAGGGTGATTTTTGAAGATATCAGACGGTTGACGTGAAAGCTATCTAACTTATTTGATATTCACAAGCTAACACGCTAACTAGCTAATTGACTAGCTATTTAATTATTTAATCATATTGTCTTTGCAATACAGAATCTCTTATCATTTAGTTAGTTAGCTAGTTATGTGGTTAAGATCGTAGCCACACACTTATAAATATGAAAATGATTTGTAAACTCAAGGATTTATTGGAGCAACACAAAATAAGCCAGTTGGGACTAGCACAACAGACAGGGCTATCACCCGGAACTGTGGGGAAACTGGCCAGGGGAGAATTTACCCGTATTGATGAAAATACAGTTATCTCTTTATGTAAATTTTTTAACTTAAAAACTATTTCTGATTTGATAGAAATTCAGATGGAAGAGAGCGATCGCACCCTAACCAAATCATGACAAACCAACCCAGCCGATTAGATCAACTAGAAACTGTACTGATTCAAACAGCTACCAACCTGAACCAAGTCACAGAAAGACTTGACCGGGTAGCTGAACAGCAGCAAATAAATACAGTTGCAATCAATAACCTTACTTACAAGGTGGATGACTTCATAGGCACTGCTAATACAGTATTGGGTCGTAGCGCGATTTTAGATGACATCATACTGAGGTTAGACCGTAACTTTGATGAGATGCAGCGAAAATCTGAGGAGCATCAACAGCGGTTTGAGGAAAACCAAAGGTCAACTAACGCTGCTTTAGAAAGACTAGAGGCAATTTTGATAAAGCTGATGGATAAATAGTGCGATCGCTAAAATCTGTAGGCTTGGAAGTGCGATCACGCTAATTAATTTAATTTTCTGGATGAACCTGATGTTAGAAATTAAAATAAATCTCGGAGAAACGGAAGAAGTTCCACAAGGATTACTCGATAAATCATTAGACAAGATAGAAGATGCTGCAATTAAGACTGCAATACAGAATATTCAAAGTAACTTTTATAGCTTCAACGAGTTACCTCCAGAAATAGAATTGATGACTCGGTATATAGAAGGGCAATGGGTAATGTATTTCCACTGGCTATATAAAAAAGCCTATAACAATTCTTATCAACCACCTAGAATAAAAGCTTACCAGTCCTGCAAGCCAATGGGATATGTGCTGGCATCTATCTTGAGGCTTTGCAAAAAAATGAGTGAAAAGTGGCAATATCTCCCAAATCCATCAGTATGGTTTAACGCAATTTGCTGGCAGATGAAACGTGATCATCTGATAAAAGCATTGGATGTTAATTTTGGTAAGAAAGCTTACTTATCACAACTTAGAGAGATATCTAAAGCCTACAAAAATCACGAAGGCATAATTAATCCCCACAATCAATCAACTGAGTTCGATTTATGGCGATTGGTTGATGCTATCAGAGATAGAAGCAGAATCGACCCAAACATAATAAATGAGGAATGGAAAGATTTTACTAAAGCATTGACAGTTTATACAACCGCTTATGAGAAGCACAATACTTTTTGGGGAATAGATAAAAATACGGGTCTTATCTACATAGAAAAAAGTAGACAGAAATGGTTTATACCACATGATCATGTGGTGAAGCTCATTTCTCAAGCATCATCAACCCCATTACAAAATACGTCGCTCAAAACCCTTGATGTGCAAGGGTTTAAATTCCTGTGGCGGAAAAATCCAGAAGGCGAATATCGGTATATATTGTCTGTATGAGCAGACAACTTTACGGCATTCGTCGATCAATCTTCGGAGCTTTCTGGAAGTCTGATACTTTTATAGCAGGGTGGCTAACTACCACGATCACCTCAGAAAAAAAGCCAGCAACAAAGTCCGTCGGGCTTGTGCAGCGGCTACCAACCGCTTCCCTTTGGAACTTGTCACCAGCAAGTTCTAAAAATCATTTCTTAACTTAATCTTAGGTCATCTAGGAAAAAGTGCAAGCACCCGACGGACTCCAACTGAAATTTAGTACCAAATTTAGTAGGAGTCCCAATGAAACCGCTTAAAACAATAAGTCCCACGCAGGTCACGCGCGGGACTTACAAGAAAAAATTCAATTCAAAACATAAACTTTCAATTACTCGTAATTCTAGCAATTCCAAGGCAAAAAGTCAAGCATTACCAACCAAAAACACCAACAATATTGGTAATATAATTAACCTGTTAAGAGAGCAGCAACTAGTAAGCATCTTCCTCTATTCAAACGGACGCGATGAAGCGCAAACTCATCTGATTCATTGGGGCGTACCTGCAATTCTGCATAGTGTGGTTTTGGCTTTTGCTGAACATGAAGCAGCTTTGATTCAAGGGGGCGTGTGATGAGTGAATTTAAATTCGCATCCAAACAACACCCTTGTCAAATGTGTGGCGGTAAAGACCCAGGATGCAAAACTAAAACCGACTCCAGATTGACCCGAAAATCTGTAACCATCTTGGTAAATCATCATCTTTGCAGAAAAATTAGTTTAAATTTTGGGGAAAAAATAGGCGATTTTGTAAGTGAAACCAAGGTTAAAAAAGACCAATGGACTACATATATAAGCGAGCCTGATTTTAACGAAATCCACTCTCAAAAAGACCTATCAGAAATAGATAGACAGAAATATGTAGAAGCGACGGAAAAACTCAAACAGGAGAATGAAGAGCAAAAGCAAAAGAGGTTAAGTAAGTTATTACCCAACTCAGAAAGAAACTTAGGATATAGGCAGTTTGGTGAAACTTTTGGTTTGTCATCTAGACAATACGAACAACTAAAAAGCGAGCGAGGTCTACGAGACGATGAAATAAGCTTTGCTAAATCCCTTGGTTGGATTTCGTCTTGGTATCATGGCGAATACTTCCCTAGCGTTTCTCCAGGATTACCTGGGATAGACCCAGCAACACTCAAAACTGTTAGTTTTAATGGTTTAGCTATCTACTGCTCAGATGGGGAAAATCTCACAGGTTTACAAGTCCGTCCAGACCGCAGGGAACACAGAGAGAAGTATGCTAAGTATTTGTGGGTATCGTCAGCCAAGTATGGCGGGAACGGCATTAGCCTAAAAAATGATGAACAACCTATCTTTGTATGGAGATATCCAGGAAGCCAAGTTAAAGAAACTTGGCTTGTAGAGGGTGGCTTAAAATCGCTAATAGTGGCTTTAAAACTATGGTTTAGACTTGGTAGAACGGATGTTCAGGTCATTGGTAGTGCTGGGGCTAATTGGGCTGGTTCCAAGGAAGCTGTAAGTAATGCTCTAGAATATGATTCTAGTGAAAACAAGCTAGTTGTCCTACAGCCCGATAGCGGTAGTACCAGTAATAAAACTATCTCTGAACAGTACAAAAAGATAACTGGATACCTTCTTTCTCAGAAGCATACCGTTAAAGTTGGTTGGTGGGGTCAAACCAGCAAGCCACCAAAAGGACAAACACCACAATATGACTCAGAAAGAGACATTGATGAACTAGGTGATTTTAGCCAGATTGAATATATCAGCAGCAAAGAATTTTTTACGATCGCTAAACTGGGAATTAAAAACGCAGAAGCAAAGAAAGTACAAGAGCAACAAATACAAGAAAAGGCTTCTGAATTTGAGCAGTTGAAAGCCATTAGACACAGCTTAACAAATATCACAGAAGTTCCCTATAAAGTGGTTAATGTTAATCACTTAGAGCAGGTTTTAGGTGATTTGATTCAACCCGGAACTATCAATATAATCATCTCTGATACAGGCACGGGTAAAACTGAAAGTATCATACCCTTTGCGACTAAAGCAGAAGCATTTTTTAGCTGGCATAATCGCATAAGTTTAGGTAGAGGTGTTAGCAAGAAACTTGGATTGGATTATAAAGAAAGCAACTCAAATACTAATTTTGGCAAGAAGAAAAAAGCCGCTTTTTGCGCTCCTAGTGCCTACCAATTTAACCCCAACCATCTAAGAAACAACCAAGGAATTTTACTAGTAGATGAGGCGGATCAAGTATTTGACTTTCTGTTTTCTTCATTGTGCAACAAAGAGGGAATCAGACCTTTATTACTTTCTACTCTAGAATCTCACATAGATGCTGCCATCTATGGTCAAGGTTTATGCTTGTTCATGAGTGCTGACATTACGCAAAAAGAAATAGACTTAATTAAGGAATTAGCACCAGAAAATACACCAGTAAGATTGATTGTTAACAAATATCAACCACAACGTCCTGATATTAACTTTGATGTTTCTGAATCTCCAGAAGGTTTATTATCAGAATTGGTTGAAAAGATAGCCGCTGGTACACCTTGTTTTGTGTTAGATGATTTGAAAAACGGCGTTAAGGGGTGTAAATCTTTGGCTGAGTACGTGCGTCAAAACTTCCCAGAATTGAAAGATTTAATCCTAGAAATTCATGCTGATAGTCAAGATGACCCCAGAGTGAAAGCTTTCAATGATAACCCTGATGAGGAATCAAAAAAATACTTAATGGTTATTTGTTCACCATCAATTATTTCAGGAGTTAGTCTAAAAAATCAGAGATTTATTAACGGGGTTTTTGGTTTCTGCAATGGCATCTTAATGGACAGAGAAATCAAACAATTCTTAAACCGTGTTAGGGGCGCACGAAGCATTTATTTATGGGTATCTGAAAGCGGTTTTGAACCAATGGGTTTACCATCTCAGTTAGTCACTCCAGAAGAAATTTTTAACTACTATCAACGCAATTACGAAAGCAACTCAAAACATTTATTAAGCTATAGGTCAGAGTATGAGGTGATGACTGGTGAATTTTATTCGCCATACTTTAAATTATTCTGCAAAAACCAAGCATACAGAAGCATCACTGCCAAGTATTTGCGTCAATTCACCAGAGAACATCTTGAAGAAATTGGCTATGGTATTAATGAAATTTCACCCATACCAGAAGGTGGTACAGAAGATGTGAAAGACGCACTTTCTAAAGTGTGGAACAACATCGAAATCAAAGAAGCTGAGGAAACAGCAGCGGCTGAAATTCTGTGTGATTCAGTTATGGATGCCATTAAATTTAGTGGAGAAATTCCATCAGAATTGCTACCAAGCTACCGAAAAACCATGATGTTAAAAACTTTTGGAGAAAAATTGATAGAAGCAACTGTTTTTATTCACAAAAAAACCGGAAGAGAGTTTGTTGGTTTTGCTGGTATGGCTTTGAAAAATACACGCGGAGAATATCAACGTCATTTAGAAAACTTTTACCTTTTAAGTCAGGATATTCAGGAATCGCAAGCAAGGGACTATAGCGCAGAATCCAGACAATTGAAGCATGGTGAAAGATTTGCTGGTGACGTGCGGTGGAACGCAAGGAAGCGCAAATGTAGGGAGTTCTTAGGTCTGCATGAGTTCATTAATCCTGAGAAGTTGGATAACTGGTTTTCACCTCAAGACTTTGCAGATTTAGCCAGTAAAGCTAAGACTTACGCCAGTCAAGTTCATGATGTTTTAAATCTTGATGTTTCTAAGCTTTCCCCCGGTCAAATATTTGGGGAGATGTTGAACCAATTGGGGTTAAAGCTTGATAAAAAATCAGTTCCGGGTCAAAGATGGAAGCTTAGAAAAATTAATGCTCAGGACTGGGAATATTGCCAGATGTACGTCACACACAAAATGAGTGTGAAAGCTGAAAGAGAACTTGCTAATAGCACGGTTGAAACTGCGGTTAGTCCAATTGAAGTAGTAGAAGTTGATCCGATTATTCCTCTGGTGGCTGAAGAACTAGTCAAAGCTGTTACTAGAGAGGAATGTGAGGACTTGTTTAGCACTATCACAGAAACACAAAAACTATCAGCTTGGCAATTAATTTCTGTTGAGCATCAACAAAGGATTACTGATTTGTTTAGCCAAGTATTTGAGCAGTTGTCACTAGATGATATTAAGCCAGAAGAATCAACAATTACCCAACCATTAAAGGCATCCGAGTTAAAAACTGATACCTACGTACCAACAATAGCAGTTACCAATAATGTAGAAACTGCGATCGCACCCACTGAAGTTATCGCACCCACTGAAGTTACCGCACCACAACCAATCTATGAAATAGATGACTCGCTGGCTTTGATAGATGCAAAAATCAACGAAATTTACCCACTAGCCAAGATTGATACTATCTCTGTTGAATTAGCATGGCAGCGGCGGTTAAACCGCGCTTTGCTGATGGGTGAACAAATAGCTCGCTCTATTTATAGAACTGCTTTTGAATCCGGTGTAATTAATCTGGTGTGGCATCTTCTGGGTGATAGAGTGCGATCGCAATATTCCCAATTATTTGAAGAGGCAGCAGCAAATAGTCATTAAAATGGCGATTGAGATATTAGAAGCAGAAGGATATAAAATCATTCCACCTGAGAAGGTAGCGGTAGCGATTGAGTAAAAGCAGACACGTCATCATACATTTGCTTTAGCCTACCTGCTAGTATTTGCGAGATTTGAGGAGGGATCAAGCCCTCGCGTGTGAGATTATCAAGCATGGTTAAGGCTTGGAACTCTTTGATTTTCAAGCCAAGCAACTCGCTTCTTTGTTGGCTGATTTTCAATAAACGGTCGATAACTCGAAGGTTATTAGAATCGTTCTCTAGAATGGTTTCTAGGCTCTTCTGAAGTGCATCTAGGAGTTCTAATTCATTCTGTCTGTAAATGTCTCTTGATAAGAGGATTTTTGTCGTTTTTTGTGGCGTTTCTGTTGTTTCTGTCGCTCTGGGTGTCTGTTCCGTTGTCGGCTGAGGAATTGGTAAATTATTTAGAGTAGCGTAATATTCTGGATGTTTTGACCATCGTTGTAATGTTTTGACATTCACCCCAATGGCTATAGCTACGCTTTTTTGCTGTTCCCCACTTAATAATAATTCGATTGATTTTAATTGAATTTCTGATAATGCCATAAACTTTAAAGCGACATATTTATAATTCTAACAATGTCGCCTTAGTTTTAAATATTGCCCTGGTGCTGTCTTGATATTGTCTTGATATTGTCTTGATAGTGTCGTGGTGCGATCGCCCTCCCTCCTCCCTCCCTCCTCTAACCCACAACCACACCCCT
>NZ_JBPWOA010000037.1:0-173976 GCF_051781005.1 Anabaena sp. WFMT
GCATATAGACAAAATAGCACGTAGGGGTTTAGCATTGCTAAACCCTTTTATTTATCAATTATTTGAACACTTTTTAATTGTAATTCTCCTATGAACCCCAACAATATCAACAAACAAATAAACATCACACAAGTCGGCGAAGGTAATGTTCAAAATAACATCTTTTCCTCTCTTCCACCACAACTAGAAACAAACCCTTTCACACCACCCCAACCCCGTGAGGGTGGACTGTTTGGACGCGAAGAGGAATTAGCAGAACTCCATAAATTATTGCAAAGTGGTAAAAACGTTTGTGTTGTTTCTGGTATGGGTGGAGTTGGTAAAACTGGACTGGTGCGAGAATATGCAAATCTCACAGAATGCACATCATTTTTTACTGGTGGAGTCTATTATATTGATGCCAGAGATAGACAAAATATGGCTGCGGAAATTATCGCATTGACTGAATGGAAATTTAAAGCCCCTTTACCAGCCAATTTATCTACTCAACAACAGGTAAACGCTTGTTGGCAAGCATGGAAAGGGCAAACAGAAAATGTATTATTGATTCTTGATGATGTATCTGGGTTAGCTGATAATATCAAAACCTATTTACCACCAAAAGATTTAGTTTCTATGCGGTTGTTGATGACTTCGCGGGAAACACCAGATAAACGCATTGCCGAAAAATTAGAATTACAAGTATTATCAGAAGATGCAGCAGTAGAATTATTAGCTTCAATTATTGGACAATCACGAATTAATCAAGAACCAGAACAGGCTAAACTACTTTGTTATGAGTTGGGATATTTGCCTTTAGCTTTAGAATTGGTGGCATATTATTTAGATGATGAAGACTATCAGGATTTATCACTGTTAAAAATGCGTGGTAAGTTACAAGAAAAAGTCAAACATCCTTCATTGTCACCAGAACAAGTACCAGGAGGAATAGAAGCACAAAGAGGTTTGCAAGCTGCATTTGATTTAAGTTGGGATGAATTGAAACCAGAAGCTAAACATCTCGCTTGTGTATTGGGTGCTTTTGCAGCTTCTCCTATTCATTGGGGTTTTGTGACAGCAATTTATCAACAGTTGCAAGGTGAATCATTTAGTGAGGATAATTTAAAAGACCGTTGGTTAAAATCTCTTCGTAAGCTGCATTTGGTGATCCCTGTTGGAGAAAATATTTATAATTTACATTTACTTATTCACGACTATTTTAGTGAACATCTCAAACAGCATTCTGACTATGACCAAATCAAACAAGTATATTGTGATGTGTTTGTTGATGTTGCCAGTAATGTTAATCAATCAAGCAATTTAGAAACATTCAATCTAATTGAACCACATCTAAAAAATATGATTGCTTGGTCTGCAAATAATGGAAATATTGAATTTGCTTACAGTTTAAATGGTTTGGCGTTATTGTATCAATCACAAGGACGATACAATGATGCTGAACCTCTTTATTTGCAATCTTTAGATATCAGAAAATGCCAATTAGGTACTGATCATCTCGATGTTGCTTCCAGTTTTAACAATTTAGCATTGTTATACAATTATCAAGGACGATATAGTAAAGCAAAGCCTCTTTTTATCCAATCTTTAGAAATATATAAGTATCAACTAGATGCAGATCATCCTAATGTTGCAACCAGTCTTAATAATTTAGCCGGATTATATTTTTATCAAAAACAGTATAGTGAAGCAGAACCTCTTTTTCTACAATCTTTAGAAATCAGAAAATACAAATTAGGTAATAATCATCCTGATGTTGCAACCAGTCTTAATAATTTAGCATTATTGTATGAATCTCAAAAACGATATAATGAGGCTGAACCTCTTTATTTACAATCTTTAGAAATCTATAAAAACCAACTAGACCCAGAATATCTTAATATCGCATCTACTCTTAATAATTTAGCAGCACTATACCAATCTCAAAAAAGATATAGTGAAGCAGAACCTCTTTATTTACGATCTTTAGAAATCAGAAAATTCCAATTAGGTGATGACCATCCTGATGTTGCAATCAGTCTTAACAATTTAGGAGGATTATACAAAAATCAAGGACGACACGGTGAGATAGAACCTCTCGTTCTTCAATCTTTAGAAGTCTTAAAATACAAACTCGGTGCAGAACATCCTTGTGTAGTGATCAGTCTCAATAATTTGGCAGGACTGTATAAATCTCAAAAACGATATAATGAAGCTGAACCTCTTTATTTGCAATCTTTAGAAATCAGAAAACGCCAATTAGGTGCTGATCATCCCGATGTTGTTTCCAGTATCAATAATTTGGTATTTTTGTATGAAGCGCAAGGTAAATACTTAGAAGCTGAAAATTTAGTTCAACAAATATTAGCAATATATCAAAAAAAATTAGGTCATCAGCATCCTAATACCCAAAACGCAGAACTTACAGTAAAAGGCTTACATATACAGAATTTTCTGCATTGCAATACGGAAACATTGGGTTATATTCTCCAAACACTTGCACAACAAGCAAACCTTCCTGTACTTAATAATGAAACAGCATTAACTTTGCTGGAAATGATGGAAAGTAATCCTGAGTTATTGTCATCTATTCGAGAGTATTTGCAACAGCAAACAGAAGCATCTGATGATGATACGTAATAATAAAATGGTCTGAATCAGGATGTCCAGGATTTAAGGATTTACAGGATTATAAGTGTCAAAATACTTGATAAATTACTCAAATCCTGAACAATATCATACTTGAGTTAAATAAATACAGTGCGATTTTGTGGGAAATTCTCACTAAACTAAGTATGTATAATTTACGTAAAATTCATAGTTAACTTACCAAAAACCATTAAGAACAACTACTAAAACCATAAATAGAAACCTGTTTAGATAGAAAATGACACAATACTGTTTGGTTAAGGATTTTTGTAGAAAGTGAAACCCAACAAATGTCTGTAAATGTTGGGTTTCGTCCCTCAACCCAACCTACTCAATTTCATGGTTTTGAGTTTAACCGACAAGTATTGGAAAATGACACGGTGATTAAAGTGAAATCCATAAATCATCCACAATAATCACTCTTGTATCTATCATTCTGTAAATCCTATCATCCTGGATATCCTGATTCAGACAATTAGATGCTTTGCCAAATTAAGAGGGAGATTCAAAACTTACATCTTCATATACATCATTTATAGAACATTGAAAATCTACACTTGCTAAATGTAAATTTTCCTCCTTTCCATAACTATAAAATAACCATTGACCTTCTGAATTACGACGGAAAATTTCTACATTGATTTTATTTTGACTGACTAACACATATTCTTGAAGTGAATCTAAATTACGATAGTCAGCAAACTTATCACCTCTATCAAAAGCTTCTGTAGTAGGAGATAAAACTTCGATAATTAAACAGGGATAACGTAAAAAGTTATTAAAGGCTTTATCTCTTGGATCACAACTAACAATTACATCAGGATAATAATAAATATCCATTTTTTCAATATGCGCTTTTGTGTCGGAAATATAAGCTTGACATCCACTTCCTCGCAGATGATTTCTTAACATAGCAAACACATTGCCACTAATAACTACATGAGTATTACTAGCACCTGCTATTGCATAAACTTGTCCCTGTCTGTATTCATGTTTGATAGGGCTGGTTTCTTCCCCTTGGAGATATTCTGCGGGGGAAATATAGTTATAACTGAGATTTGCAATCATAAAAAATACCCTCGGTAAATATATTAGATATCTGGTGGAAAGGGATGTAGAGATATTAATTATCCTATCCACCCCCACAAGTTATATAAACTAAAAACGGGTTAAAAGTGTCATTCTGAACGGAGTGAAGAATCTCCGAGATACTTCGCTGCACTACGTTACGCTCAGTATGACATAAGTTCATGTTTTACACTTTTGCAGTATAAACTTACACTTCAGAAGATGCTTCTATTAACTTCACAGTCTTTTTCCCCACTGTTACCTTAACTGACTGTTTTTTAGCGAATGTCAGACCATGTTCACCCTTATCAATGATGATTGTGTCACCAGAAATAAAGGTATTTTCTAATAACTTAGTCGCCAGAGGATTTTCTACTTCACGCTGAATTGACCTTTTTAACGGACGTGCGCCATAAACTGGATCATAACCTGCTTCTACTAAGTGGTCACAAGCCGCTTGGGAGATTTCAAAGGAGATTTTTTGCTCTTTGAGCAGGTTTTCCACCCGTTTGAGTTGAATACGGATAATATGCCGCATTTCTGAACGGTTGAGGGTGTGGAAGAGTATCAAGTCATCAACGCGGTTCAGGAATTCGGGACGGAAGTGACTTCTTAAACCTTCCATAACTCGGTTTCGCATCATATCATATTTGCTATCATCACCAGCGACATCGAGAATATGTTCACTACCGATGTTGCTAGTCATGACTATGACGGTATTGCGAAAATCTACAGCGCGTCCTTGGGAATCAGTAACTCTACCATCATCTAATACTTGCAGCAAAATATTAAATACATCTGGATGGGCTTTTTCAACTTCATCCAAAAGCACTACAGAATAGGGATGGCGGCGAATTGCTTCGGAAAGTTGTCCACCTTCTTCGTAGCCAATATAACCAGGAGGCGCACCCACGAGGCGAGAAACCGAGTGTTTTTCCATATACTCGGACATATCTAACCGGACTAAAGCATCATCAGAATCAAAAAGAAATTGAGCTAAAGCACGGGCGAGTTCGGTTTTACCTACTCCAGTTGGACCCATAAACAGAAATGAACCAATGGGGCGAGAGGGGTCTTTCATCCCTGCACGGGCGCGACGAATAGCCGCAGAGACGGCGGAAACGGCTTCTTCTTGACCGATGACCCGTTCATGTAAATGGCTTTCGAGTTTGAGTAATTTTTGCCGTTCTGATTCCAAAAGACGATTAACGGGTATTCCTGTCCATTTGGCGACGATTTCAGCAATATCGGCTTCTGTGACTTGTTCTCGCAGCAGGGTTGAACCTTGATTTTGAATTTCTAACAGTTGTGCTTCTTTAACTTCGCGATCGCGCTGCACTCCCTCCAATTTGCCATACTTAAGTTGAGCAGCTTTATTCAAATCATAATCTCGTTCTGCTTGTTCAATTTGCACCCGCAAGGCATCTTCTTCTTTCTTTAAAACGCTAATAGCTTCTAATAACTGCTTTTCACCTTGCCATTGCTCATTAAATTTTTGCTGTTTTACAGTTAAAATGCTGATTTCTTGCTCAATTCCCTCTAAACGCTCTCTAGTGGGGGAATTAGCTTTTTCTTCTCCAGATAATGACAGCTTTTCCATTTCTAGCTGCATTATACGTCTGTCAATGGTTTCTAATTCCGCTGGTTTGGAGGTAATCTCCATTTTCAATTTCGCTGCGGCTTCGTCTACTAAGTCAATAGCTTTATCGGGTAGAAACCTGTCAGCAATGTAACGCGCTGATAAAGTTGCGGCAGCTACTAAAGCGGAGTCAGAAATTTTCACATTATGATGCACTTCATAACGTTCTTTTAAACCCCGCAAAATCGAAATTGTATTTTCTACGCTTGGTTGGTCTACATATACTTGTTGAAAACGGCGTTCAAGTGCAGCATCTTTTTCTATGTGTTTGCGATATTCATCTAAAGTTGTCGCACCAATACACCGCAATTCACCCCGCGCTAACATGGGTTTTAGCAAATTACCAGCATCCATTGAGCCTTGTTGGTTAGCACCAGCACCAACAACGGTATGAAGTTCGTCAATGAAGAGAACAATTTGCCCGTTAGATTCAATAACTTCACGGAGGACATTTTTTAAACGGTCTTCAAACTCACCTCGGTATTTTGCGCCAGCGATTAAACTACCGATGTCTAAAGATATCAATTGACGATTCTTCAAAGATTCGGGAACGTCGCCGTTGACCATTCTTTGAGCTAAAGCTTCTGCGATCGCAGTTTTACCAACGCCAGGTTCACCAATCAAAACAGGGTTATTTTTACTACGACGCGATAAAACCTGAATTACCCGGCGAATTTCATCATCTCGGCCAATCACAGGATCTAATTTTCCCGCTTTTGCCCGTTCTGTCAAATCTATTCCAAATCGTTTTAATGCTTCGTAAGGTGCATCTGTAGATTCTGGTTCTCCCACCTTTTGAGTCACCTTTTGGGTAGTGCGAACAGTTTTGACAGCAGCTTCTAACTTAGCTATATCTACATTTAAGCCTTTAAATATTTTTCTGCCAATGCGATCGTCTTCAGCTAAAGCCAGGAGTATATGTCCCTCCCCAATTTCCTCTTCTCTCATTCTCGCTCGAATTACTTCAGCGCGATCAAGTAGCAAATCTAAATTGCGTCCTAAGTAAAGCTGATCACTTTTACCAACTTTCGGCTGACGTTGGGTATAAGCTTCTAACTGCTGTTTTAAACGGTTAGAATCAACATCTCCACGGGCTAAAATACCTATAGCTAAACTTGTAGGTTCTTCTAAAAGAGCAATAATTAAATGTTCGACTTCTAATTGCTGTTGTTGATAAGCACGGACTATATCCTGAGATTTAGTAATCGCTTCCCAGGCCGTATCAGTAAATTTATTAGGATCTGTAGGCTGCATCTGTAGAATTTTGGATTTTAGTTGAGAAATTGGGGAATGGGGAAATTTTAAGTATATAGACTAGCAAGACCTTTCGCTGTGCATACAAACAGGGAAACAGCCGAAAATTTAGTGTTGCTTCATACTACATATCTAGTCTTTTCCTAGTATCCCACTCCACCCAAATAACGATCCAAACATAATTAGCGTATATCCGCTTATATCTTCGGTGGCAATTTGAGATTGGTAATTTAGTAATCCCCTCTTTCCTAATTTAGCTGAAGCCTGAGTAAATTGGACTTTTTGTGCTTTACCTAAATTTTTTGGTGAACAAACTACTGTTTCACCAGCTGGTTTTCTGATTCTGCTTTTTCAGTAGTTCCGTGAGTAGCCAATTGAATTAACTCAACTTTATACCCATCTGGATCTTCCACAAAAGCAATGACAGTAGAACCATGTTTCATAGGCCCTGGTTCCCGGACTACCTTACCACCACGATTTTTAATTTCCTCACAGGTAGCGTAAATATCATCTACTCCCAAAGCAATATGACCGTAAGCATTACCCAATTCGTACTTTTCCACGCCCCAGTTATAAGTTAATTCTAGTACGCTATGGTCGCTTTCTTCACCATAGCCAACAAAAGCGAGGGTAAATTCTCCACCTGGATAATCTTTGCGTCGCAGTAATTTCATTCCTAGTAGTTCACAGTAAAATTTTAATGACTCTTCTAGGTTCCCGACTCGCAGCATTGTGTGTAGTAATCGCATATTCATACCTTTGTTCAATTCTTATATTTTATCTCTCCTCAGCAATTTCTACAGAAACCGCGTCTAAACTCTGCTTTTAATTGCTCAATAGTTGGTAATTGTATTTGTAACTCTTTTGGAAGTGACCTAGTAATTGCGGCCTTTCATTCAGCAATTTATTAACGCAAATATTCCCCAGTTTCTGTTTATTTTTTTTGAGTATGGTTTAATAGGAGGTTTTTAGTATTCTGGTATTTGTGAATAACACCAAACCACAGGAAAATTTGGCAATTACAGATGCACCAACAAATCCCATTGCTGCATTCATCCAAACCTAACCCAAAAACTTGCCAGCGAATAAAACAATCTTATTCAATACTGTGAAAATATGGTGATTAGCACCCTGATTAAGCTCAATCATCCCAAGGTTAATCAGCACCGAATATTGATTAATCTTCCTCCAAACTCGGTAAATCTAACGCAATCACCAGAGCCTGTGCCAAATGCGCCATTACTACCTGAGAAAGTACACCTCGTAAACGCAAAAAGCGGGTTTTAGACAACACTCGCACCTGATCCGCCATTGCAATTGAGTCTTTCCTCAATCCGCCATCAGGTGCTAAAATTAAAACTTGAGTAGGGTACACCCTCTTACCGTCTTGATAAGTGGTACAGGGTACTGCTAAAACCACTGGGCTAGATAGATTAATCACGTCACGACTGACTATAATTACGGGACGAGTTCCTCCCTGTTCTGAACCTTCTGTCATTTCTAGACGCGCATCATACACTTCACCCCTTCTCATCTTGGAGATTCCCCTAGCTGCAACGCCTCCCACTGAGCCGGCGCAAATTCAGCCTCCATTTTTAATACTTCGGTCTGATAATCTGGGTCTTTTGCCATTTCTGCCAAAGCAGCATCAATTTCGGCTCTTTTCTGTGCTGCTAATTCCCGCTTCAAAGCCTGCACCACAAAATCATTCCTACTTTTGGCTTTTCCCTCTAGCACTGCTTTATCTGTAGCTTCTAGCAGTTCTTTCGGGATTGTTAACGTCGTGCGGATTGTTTCTGCTTTCATGGCGCGTTCTAGACTGTGATGTCTGAAGTGATGCTTTATATGATATCGTTTTAAGCATCAATTATTAGTAATAAATGATTAGTAATCAGTCATTGGTATAATAAAACAGTCAAATTTGCGACCTAAAGAACAGCAGTTAATTTGATCAGCAAAATTTCAACAAACAACTTGGTTTAATTCGGTTGTAAACTATTAGATATAATTGCTTAAACTAAAATGTAATCTGTGTAGTCTGTCAATTAAAAATATAACCAAACGCCTAAATTTACAGTAATTTCACTAGAAAATTTAGTGCTTTTATTACTTTGTACGAGATTATTTACTTCACCGCTACAAGGTTGAATTTACCAAGCAACTTATGAAAACGTCCACGGAATTACAAACTCGTCTCGATCTATACTACCAGCAAATCAAGACAATTATCATAGCTCGTCAAAATCCCATTACTGGGTTGCTCCCTGCGAGTACAGCAATTACCGCTCATGGTGATTATACTGATGCTTGGGTAAGAGATAACGTTTACAGCATTTTAGCAGTTTGGGGTTTAGCTCTTGCATATCGTAAACTAGACCACGACGAGGGACGCACCTACGAACTCCAGCACAGTGTTGTCAAACTAATGCGTGGGTTGCTGTTTGCAATGATGCGACAAGCACAAAAAGTAGAAACATTTAAACATACTCAATCTTTATTAGATGGACTGCACGCTAAATACAATACAGCCACTGGTGATATTGTAGTTGGTGATGACGAATGGGGACATTTGCAACTTGATGCTACATCCATATTTTTACTGATGTTGGCACAAATGACTGCTGGGGGATTATCAATTATTTATACACTTGATGAAGTTAACTTTGTCCAAAATTTAGTTTATTATATTGGACGAGCTTACCGTACTCCAGACTTTGGCATTTGGGAAAGAGGAAATAAAATTAATCATGGTAGTGCTGAATTAAATGCTAGTTCCGTAGGAATGGCTAAAGCAGCTTTAGAAGCTATCAACGGACTCAATCTTTTTGGTATACATGGAAGTCAAACTTCAGTAATTCATGTATTACCAGATGAAATTGCTAGAGCCAGAATTACCTTAGAATCTTTATTACCAAGAGAATCAGGTTCTAAAGAAGTTGATGCAGCGCTTTTAAGTATTATTAGTTATCCCGCTTTTGCAGTCGAAGATGTGCAATTGCGAGAACGGACTTTTAATAAAATTATCACCAAACTCGCAGGTAAATACGGTTGTAAACGCTTTTTGCGGGATGGACATCAAACTGTTTTAGAAGACACTCAACGCTTACATTATGAACCTGGGGAATTAAAGCAATTTGAAGATATTGAATGTGAATGGCCGTTATTTTTCACATATTTAGTTCTGGATGGAATATTTCGTGGTGAACAAGAACAAGTTAAAAAATATCAACAACTATTAGAATCATTAGTTGTAGAAAGTGAAGGACTACGATTACTACCTGAACTTTATTATGTCCCTGCTGAAAACGTCGAAGCCGAAAAATTAGCACCACAAACTCAACCCCGTTTACCTAACGAAAATATTCCTTTGGTTTGGGCGCAAAGTTTATACTTACTTGGTCAAATGTTGAGTGAAGGATTAATAGCAATTGGCGAAATTGACCCTTTAGGTAGACATTTATGTATAAATAAAAAACGTGAAGCGTTAATTCAAATTGCCTTATTAGCAGAAGATGAAGAATTACAAGCCAAGCTAGAAGTGCATGGAATAGAAACCCAAACTCCTACCCAAGTTGAACCAATTCAAGTTAGAAAAGCTGGGGATCTTTCTCATATTTTCACGCAAATTGGTCGTAATGATAAACTTGGCTTAACTGGTCGTCCGGTAAGACGTTTGCGGAGTTTAACTACATCAAGAATTTTTAGAATTTGCGGTGAAACAGTTGTATTTTTGCCATCTTTTTTAGATTCTCAGCAATTTTATTTAACTCTTGATTACCATTTTTTGGTAGATCAACTTAAAAGTGAATTAGCTTATATTCAGAAATATTGGAGTGATTTAGGTCGTCCGACTCTGACTTTAATGTTAACTCACACCATGTTGGAAATTGGTTCTGAAGCATTATTAGAACTAATGCAAGAACTTAAAGATGGTGTTTGTAACGGTGTACAGGTAAAATTAGGACGAATAAATCAGTTGATGTTAACCGCAGGTATCCAAACAATTGATTTTATTCCAGATGAGAAATTTTTCCAATCTGTGGTAAAAAATGCTAGTATCCGCTGCTATTATCTAGCTCATCATCCTGGAAAAAATTGGCGCTTAGGACATACCCAAGAATTTAAAATGGAATGTGAAACTAACTTGAGTTCATTGTTAGTGCATTTGCGTTCGTCAGAAAATATTTATGAACAAATCGAGTTACTACAAACGTTAAAACGTTTACAAGGTTTAGAATTTGATACGGGATATGGTGGACCCGGACGGCCTGTAACGGTAGCAGATTTATTGGATGAGATTTACACCAAAGCCGGTGATTTAGGGATTTGGGCGGTGGTGCGACGGGCTGCGGGTTTACGCCAAATGGTGGATATTGGTTTATCTGATGCGGTGACAAGTATTGTGGTACGAGGTAAGCAAATCGCTGTGGGTAGGGCTTACAGTGAGGCTTCCCTGATGGTTGTACCCATGTCTCACCATGAAATTGTAGACAAAATAAATAACTTCTGTCGTGAGGATATCCGCGATCGCGTTTTAACGCAAGAGATTTTGATTTACCTGGGTGTATTAATTAAATCAGAACCAGAATTATTTCAAGGACTGCTAACTTTAAGAGTTGGTTATCTGATTCTCTTAATTACCAGCGAAATAGCACAGGAATTGGGCGTTACTCAAGATGAAGCTTATGATTACTTAATGCAGCTTTCACCTTTTGAAGTAAAAATACGCTTATATAAAGTATTAACAGGATATACTGGCGTGAGTGGTTTATTACGTCAACAAGAATCGCTCCACGTCAAGCAAAAAGAAAGTGATATCGCTTGGGTAGTTTTACCAGCAATTAGCGAAGAAATCGCAGTTTCTCCAGAGAATTGGCGGAGATTTCGTCAAGCAGAAGGCGCAGTTAACCGCGTCCCCAAAGACTTTTTTAAACAAGTCTGGCTATTAATGCAACATTGCAAAGGTCTAGTAATTGGTGATAAATTAGAACGGCGAAATCGCTTAGATAGTGAAGTAATGCTTTCGGAAATGACAGCAGGAGAAAGAAATTTTGCTTTGCTAATTGAACATTTGCTGAATAAAATTGAAGCCCCAGAATATCGCCAAGTTAATGTAGAAGCATTGATGGAATTAGCCGCAATAGTCGCTAATAACCCCAGCTTGCAAATTGAAGAATATATAGTTTTAGATGTGTTAATCGGTCACGCAGTGCGGTTAGCGTGGTTGGAGAATCATCCCCATCGGAATAACAATTATGATGAAGATAAAGGTTTGGCATGGCCACATTTTTACAACACTTCTCCTCAAGATTGCGCTAATTATATTTTGAAGGCGTTTAGATTTTTGATAGAGTTTGGAGAAGATGCTTAAACGCAGAGGAACTCTGCGTTAAAAAACTTACTTCACAGAAACAGCATCAACATCAACAGTATTGTCTGTAGATGTTGACTCATTAACACTAGTTTCTACATTGCCTTTTTTCGCTTTCCAACCGTCAATTACTAATCCAGAAACTTCCGAAACTAGTAATGTTAAAAGCAAGACATCATCAATTTGTCCAATAACAGGTATAAAATCGGGAGCAATATCAATCGGGCTAATTAGATAAGCTATTGTGCCAAAAATTACCCACCAACGGTATTTAGGATTACGCAGTGTGTTCCGATACCAGCTATAAAGCGATTGAATTGAGAAGTTCATATTTTTAACCTCCAGTTATTTTTATTTTGGCAAATTCTGCTTTAAACTCCCGGTGGGAATAACCGTCCTAGTGTGTATAGAAGATGGTACTACTAAGAAGTCGTTAAACTACTTACCTAGCGATAGAGTAGATGAGTGGTGTGGCAATGGTGCATTAGTCTCTAAAATTAAAATGCTTCGGCATTGTTGCTCTAGTAATGGAGGGAGGAAACCTACACAGTGGATATTTTAGATCTGTTTAATAAGGGTGGCCCAGCAATGTGGCCTTTGCTGGTGCTGTCAGTTCTATCTGTAAGTGTCATTTTCGAGCGCCTATGGTTCTGGTTGCGGATTTTGATGCAGGAAAAGGAAATAGTTGAGCGTGTCCTTGATGCTGCTACTGAAAATTGGGAAATAGCTACGGAAATTGCCGAAAGAGCTACTGATCAGCCGGTTGGACGTTTTCTCTATGCACCGCTACGTTTACAAAGAGGTGATGCAGAAACCTTTCGACTAGCCCTGGAATCAACTGCGGCTGAAGAAGTAGCCGGGATGCGGAGGGGCGAAAAACTTTTAGAATCTGTGATTGCGCTCTCTCCGCTGTTAGGATTGTTGGGTACGGTTTTAGGTTTGATTCAGTCTTTGCGCTCAATTCGCATTGGTGATTTGGGTACTGAATCGACCGCTGGGGTAACTACTGGGATTGGGGAATCTCTGATTAGTACCGCCGCCGGCTTAATAGTTGCGATCGCAACTTTGGTATTTTATCGCCTGTTTCAGAGTTTTGTTGTCAACCAAGTCAAGGTTTTTAACAAAGCCGGGAATGATTTAGAGTTACTTTATCGCCAGTCTCCTCCTGATGCTCACAAAAGTACATCAGGAATAGCACGGGACACTAGCAGAGAAAGCTTTAATTCACCCCGCAAGCGAGGGAAAAGCAAGTTTACCCAAACTCCTGAATCCCCACCAGAGAATACGGCTCAGAATCCCAACCCTAACTCGGCACAAGAGCTAGAAAATGAAAGTTAACTTACATACACCCATTGAAGAAGTCCAAATTCAAATCATCCCGTTAATTGATGTCGTTTTTTGTATCCTGACTTTTTTTCTGTTAGCAGCGTTGCAATTTACTAGGCAACAAGCAATTAATGTTGATTTACCCAAAGCCAGCACAGGTTCAACTTCTGCTGCTAGTTCACAGAGCAAAAGTGACATTTTGCCTGTAACTATTGATGCTGTTGGTCAAACTTACATCGAAAAAGATCCTGTTAGAAAAGATGAATTAGAGTCACGTTTAAGACAGTATGTCGAAGCAAATCCTAATGGTATTTTGGTGCTGAATGCATCCCGCACAGCTACTTATAATGATGTTATTCAAACATTAGATTTGCTCAGACAAGTCGGAGGAAATCGTGTTTCTTTGGGAATTATTCCCGGTCCATCTCAATCACTCACGAATTCACCAATTCCAACTTTTGCGCCAAGTATACCTAATACGGTGCCAATTCCAGGTACTGATACACAAGGTAATTTTACCCCTTCCTTGCCCTCAGCCCCTCCATTTCCTAGCAATGGAGAAGGCATAAATCCTGGTATTTCGCCAACAGTTCCCAACAATAGTGTACCCCAAATGCCTGAAGCACCGGGAGTCAGCAATTCCACACCTAAAAGGTAAAACTAGTTCTGTAAAAGTTTTAGGTTTAAAATCCCCCAAGCCCATATTATTAAAGAGGTTTTGGGGGATTTTGAGTTTTTATTAATATCCGGGAAAACAGGATAAACCTAAAGACATCTAAAATAAATTCCCGTCAGAGAAAAAATCTCTGCTAATTTATAAATAATTGGTTAAGCTACAAAGATTTTACTATCAATAGACTAAGTAATTTATCGCCAATTGCCATTTTACGTTTCAAGGGTTGCGGCAATGAATATTGTGACACTGTTAATTGTTTGGATAGTCACTTCTATCAGCTTGTGGATTATTAGTAAATTGCCTTTAGGAGTTGAAATTGATACTCCTGGGAAAGCCGTCTTTTCCGCAGCAATTCTGGGTATTATCACAGCATTAGTCAGACCAGTTTTAAGTTTTGTATTTACGATACCAAATTTAGTCACCTTTGACTTATTATCTGGTATCTTCACCTTCATGATTGCCGTTGCTTGCTTTAGTATTGCTGCCTGGTTAGTGGAAGGTTTTCGCTTACGTTATGGCATTTGGAGTGCGGTACTAGGAGCTTTTACACTCACTATTATCAACAATCTACTCTACAAATTACTGGGTGTTTAAATAATTCGTAATTGTTAATTCGTAATTCGTAATTAAAGGTTGCAGGTTAAAAACTTGTAAATGCAAAATAACCTTGTTTGCACCCAAGCAAATTTACAATCTAGTACAAAATGGTGTAGTTAAGTTACCCCTTTTGGAATCGATCAATGAACATAAATTGCAGCCCTAAAAATGGGTACTCTATTTATGCCATGACGTACTAGTAAATTACGAATTACGAATTACGGATTACGAATTATTCATTGGTACTAGGAGGAGTTACTGGAGTGCTGGCTTGTTGTTGACGCTGATCGCGTTTTTTCCGATCAGCTGAGAGTATATCTGCCATTACTATCAGTGCTTGCGCCATCTTATCTAGATTAGAACGGTATAAGTCTAAATCCTTACTAAGTTTATCTTCCGATAAATGCAAACCTTGAGCGATCGCTTTTAGTGCCTCATTGCGTTGTTTTTCATCTTTGACAAGTTCTGGATCTGCCAGTTCCAATAATGAGAACAGACCAATGGCAAACAAGCGACTATATTTAAAGTTAGGATTATGTGCGATCGCTTGCAGTTGAGCTTGCAAGTCAGCATCTTTATCTAGGTGAGTAGTTTGGCTAACCCAAGCAATTAAATCCTTCACTGGCAAACTTTGAGCTATAGCTTGCAATCTAGTCGCATCTTGTCGATAGCGTTGCTGATCCTGCTCTACAGCCTGACATAAGGCATTGAAAATAGATTCTTGATCTCGTTCCGGTAAGTAGCCTTGCATAAAGCGGTCAAAGGTTGTGACAACGCCCAAGGCATAAATTGGATTGTAACTATAATCAACATTGACTGACAGTAGATGCATTTCCACCATCAACTCTTCTACCACCCGACGGTAAATAGTATTGATTGGACGGGTATGAAGATTATAGAAAGTTCGCTTTGTATCAGAGACTGTACGGACGTTATTCACAAAGAAAATGTTAAGGGCGACGTATTCTTATTTTGTCGTTTAAAGGCTACTTTGCCAAGTTATAAAAAAAAAGCCTGAACACCAGGATAGCCCAGCATGGCGTAAGCCATAGTAAAAACAACAGATAGGAATCTGAATGGGGAAATGCAGCGGAAAAGAATAATTCCTCATGCGCCATACCCTAATTTATAATTAGCTTTAATAATACGCCCTATTTTATGAGCTTATCACCACCGTTAATAGCTTTAGGTCATTACCTAGCTGGGGAATTCAACAATCAGGAACAGGCTATGGCGGAGTCTGTTTGGTATGTTCACCTGCGTCTATGGCAACGACCAGTTAATCTTTTCCCTGAAGACAGTATCACCCTATTTGCTGAACAAGCAAATATTGTCAATCTCAATCAACCTTACCGCCAAAGAATCATGCGATTGCAGCAGGGATCTGAGTCTTTGCAAGTGCAGTACTATATGCCTAAAGATGCCGCCGCTTTGAAAGGGGCGGGAAATAATCCCACTTTACTGAATTCGTTAACATCCGATCAGCTAGAGTTGTTACCAGGCTGTATTCTTTCTATTACTGAAGAAACACTAGCTCCTCACCTCTATCGGTTTAGAGCTTCTCAATCTCCAGAAAATATCTGTAGCTTTACTTATCTTGGTAACAAGATACAAGTTTCACTGGGTTTTGAGGCTACTGAAACAGCATTTCTCAGTTACGACAAAGGAATTGATTCAGAAAGTGGGAAAGCCACTTGGGGCGCAGTTGTTGGGCCTTATCGTTACACCAAGGTAAAAGCATATAATCTAGCATGAGCCGACCATTATGCATTCGTTAATTAGAGATCAGCCCAAAAATATCATTAAGCAGATTGCGGATTTAAACCAGAAGGATTGTTCGGTTCTTCATTGCTTTCATGCTCATGGTTTGAAATCTGATTTTCGTTTTTGACTAA
Source organism: Anabaena sp. WFMT (assembly GCF_051781005.1). Taxonomy (NCBI): domain Bacteria; kingdom Bacillati; phylum Cyanobacteriota; class Cyanophyceae; order Nostocales; family Nostocaceae; genus Anabaena; species Anabaena sp. WFMT. Next base: position 16,452 of record NZ_JBPWOA010000037.1, read on the forward strand.
ATTGGGGAATATAGTTTCTAAAGCTTCTTCTTCAGTTTCAAAAATTTCAAATACCGTATCCATCATTGTCACTTCAAACACCAGCTTGGCATCTGGATGGACATTGCAAATGCGGAAACTGCCCTTGACCTTATCAGCATCGCGCATCCCAGCAACCAAAGATGTGAGACCAGAACTATCAATAAAATCTACTTGTCCCAGGTTCACAACTACATGACGACTTAGTTTAGAAATACACTCCTGTAACTTGAGGCGAAATTGCCAAGCGCTAGTGATGTCTAGACGATCTGTTGGTTTCAAGACAATCACAGTATTACCATCTTGGGTTTTGTAGATTTTTTGATCTATATTCACTGTACCTATCCGTTATATTGCTGTTAATTAACTTTTGTGTACTTCATGTTTCAGTGGGTGAAGTAGGACTAAGAAATCTCCACGTCGAAATTATCTATATTGCTATTTTTTCAACCCATAAGTAATATTTTTGCCGGGTAGACAGTACTTAATGCTTAAAAGCGAGTGCTGAGTAAATTTAAGAGGACAAGAGAATATACATATATGTAAAATCTCACAATACCAAAGTCCTAATATACTTCACTATGGATTAATATTGGGAAATTTACTCAGCCCACAGCGATCGCTAAAGTTGATTTAGTTTCCAGTTTATCCAATCTTGAGGCTTGAGGAAAGTTTCATACAGTTCAGCTTCAGGAGAATTGGGTTCTGGTTGATAGCCATATTCCCAGCGCACTAACGGTGGTAGGGACATGAGAATAGATTCGGTGCGTCCGTTGGTTTGTAGCCCAAAAATCGTCCCCCGATCATAAACCAAGTTAAATTCTACATACCTACCCCGACGATATAGTTGAAAATTGCGTTGGCGATCGCTATATTCCATTCCATGTCGCCGTTCTACAATCGGTACATAAGCTGGCAAAAAGGCTGCACCACAGTCTTGCACAAAAGCAAATAATTCTTCCCAACTGCGTGGTGCTGGTGTACCTACTTTATCACTGTATGCGGCTGCTTCCCCATGGGGATTAGTGCCACCATATAACTGACTGTGACTATGTTGATAATCAAAAAATAGACCACCAACACCCCTTGTCTCATTCCGATGCTTGAGGTAAAAATATTCATCACACCAGCGTTTGAACACTGCATAATACTCTGGATTGTGTTGATCGCAAGCCTGTTTGAGTGTTTTATGCAAATGAACCGCATCTTCGGCAAAAGGGTAATAAGGTGTCAAATCAACACCACCACCAAACCACCAGACTGGCCCTGCTTCAAAATAGCGATAATTCAGATGAACTGTGGGTACATAGGGATTACGTGGATGTAACACCATTGAAGTGCCAGTTACATAAAAGCTGTGTCCTTCTGCATCAGGACGTTGGGCTAAAATTGAAGGAGGCAGGCTATCCCCCCAAACTTCAGAAAATCCCACACCTGCTTGTTCAAATATTGCACCATCACGTAAAATCCGTGATCTTCCCCCCCCACCTTCTGGGCGTTCCCAGCCATCTTCTTTAAATTTACCAACACCATCCAGCTTTTCCAGCCCTTGACTGATTTTGTCTTGTAACTGCTGCATAAACTGACGAACCCTAACCTTACCGTCAGTTGGTGGTAAAAACGCGGATGATTCTACTGCTACATCTGGGGTTTGTGATTTGGTCAACATAGATTCCCGAACCTAAAGTTACGATTTTCAAAAAGCTACAAATTTTTAACCTAAAAATTTGCCAGCAATGAGAGCCAAAACTGCTTTTTCTTACTTGTCAAGCCATGATAGAGCAATTGACTAAAGTTATTGTCCCTCAAATAAGTATAGGCTTGTATATTCATTAAGTTTATTTGCAATTTTAACTGGAAAAATTCTGGGACAGACACCAGATCATAAACAATTTAGTCTACAAAGCAACTACTTTGCTGTATGGTATCTGTGGTAAATAGAGAGTTTGACTACAATTTTCCCAGATGCCAGAGTATAGCTAGGAGGATTAGGACAGTGCAAGGTTGGTTATCCCAATTCATCCACCGCAAACGTCGTCGGGTTTGTGCTTCTCTGGTACGGACATATCGGGAGCTTAGTTACGCTTCTGTAGATGAATTGTGGCAAAAGGTGGTTGACTTAACAGATGTCTCTTGGCATCCATTACTCAAAAGTACAAATGTTCCCTATGGACTAGTACCCAAACCAGGCTTGATTTTTCAAGCAATGACAAGGTTTTGGCCAATTCCCATTATGCTTTTTGTAGAAAAAGTTAATCCTAAGCAAATGCTCAGTATCCGCGTTTTAGCATTTCCTGGAATTGAAGAAAGGGTGACATATCAAGTAGAATCGACCGTTTGTGGATCTTATTTATCTTATTCTGTAATTTTACGAGGCTGGTTATCTCCACTCATTTGGTCGTTATCTCGTCCTTATGTAGACCGGGTAGCGCGTTCTCTCATAGAAGCTGTAGAAACAGTACAAACTCCACCTTTACAAGGTAAGCTCGAAGGGTGGGATTGGCTTTGACCGAAGAGGCAGGGGTAAGGGAACAGAAGGATTTGGAACTCCTCTGCCACTCATGGTTTCAAGCCTATAAGTTTATTAATTTATGGTTAAATTTTACCAGGCAATATCTTTCTCATCACTGATGTCCCAAGAAAGTTAAGATTCAAGTAGAAGTCAATGAAAATTTTTTAAGCTTTATATAAAGCGGCAACGGTAAACACGCTATGTATGATGTCCTAGATTCCCAGTCAGTCCTAGATATATTGCGACCGGTCGAAGATCCAGAGCTTCGCAAAAGTCTGGTAGAACTGAATATGATTCGCAATGTGAAAATTGACAGTGGTAAGGTTAGCTTTACTTTGGTGTTGACTACTCCCGCTTGTCCTTTGAGAGAATTTATTGTCGAAGATTGTAAAAAGGCTGTTAAACAACTACCAGGCGTTACAGATATCAGCGTAGAAGTGACAGCAGAAACACCCCAACAAAAAAGCTTACCTGACCGCACTGGGGTTCCGGGGGTGAAAAATATTATTGCTGTTTCTAGCGGCAAAGGTGGTGTTGGTAAAAGCACAGTGGCTGTAAATGTGGCAGTGGCGTTGGCACAAACAGGGGCAAAAGTTGGCTTACTGGATGCTGACATTTACGGGCCTAATGACCCCACAATGTTGGGTTTGGCTGATGCTCAAATTGCTGTGCGCTCTACAGAAACAGGGGAAGTTCTAGAACCCTTGTTTAATCATGGCGTTAAGTTAGTTTCAATGGGTTTTTTGATTGATCGAGATCAGCCAGTAATTTGGCGTGGTCCCATGTTGAATGGCATAATTCGTCAGTTTCTTTATCAGGTGCAATGGGGAGAACTGGATTATTTAATTGTGGATATGCCTCCAGGCACTGGAGATGCCCAGTTAACTCTCACCCAATCTGTACCAATGTCAGGAGCAGTGATTGTCACCACTCCGCAAACTGTAGCACTCTTAGATTCGCGCAAGGGTTTGCGGATGTTCCAACAGTTGGGTGTTCCAGTATTGGGAATTGTGGAAAATATGAGCTATTTTATTCCCCCAGACCAACCAGATAAGAAATATGACATTTTTGGTTCCGGTGGAGGTTCAAAAACTGCGTCAGAGTTAGGAGTACCACTGTTGGGATGCGTACCTCTAGAAATTTCTACCAGAGTTGGTGGTGATAATGGTGTACCAATAGTTGTTGCTGATCCAAATTCAGCTGCTGCTAAAGCTCTCAAAGCGATCGCTCTAGTGATCGCAGGTAAAGTCTCAGTTGCTGCACTGACATAAGGATTGGTAATTGGTAATTGGGAAAAACTATTCCCCAATCCCCGTTTAACGCTCAAGTCGCTCCTCGCACAATGTTATTAAAACCTTCGCTTCCCAAAATTCGCTGGCAATATTGGATTAAGCCCTGGCAGCAAGTAGATTGGCTATTATTTTTTTTACCTGTTGCTGCCAGTATGTTCGGTGGTCTGATGATCCTCAGTACAGAACTCAAGCAGCCAGTAACTGACTGGTGGTGGCACTGGTTAGTCGCTGGTATTGGCGCACTCATCGCTTTATTTTTGGCTCGTTGCCGCTATGAAAACCTGATTCAGTGGCATTGGATAACTTATGCGCTGACTAATTTCAGTCTCATGATTGTGATGGTCGCTGGTACTAGTGCCAAAGGCGCACAGCGATGGATTAGCATTGGTGGCTTCAATGTTCAACCTTCAGAATTTGCCAAAATAGGCGTAATCATCACCTTAGCAGCTTTATTACACAGGCGTACAGCTTCTAACCTTGAGACTGTGTTCCGTATCTTGGCAATCACTGCTGTTCCTTGGGGATTAATATTTTTACAACCAGATTTGGCAACATCTCTAGTATTTGCGTCCATAGTCTTAGGAATGCTTTATTGGGCAAATGCCAATCCTGGTTGGTTGATTCTGATGATTTCTCCTGTGGTGTCGGCAATTCTGTTTAGCATATCTTGGCCTTTGTCAGAACCCATAGTGTTGATTAAAGAACTATCTTTTAGTCCCTTGGGTTTAGTTTGGGCAGGTGCTATGGGGATATTAGGTTGGCAAACTCTACCCTGGAAGCGATTTAATATTAGTGCGATCGCTTCCTTTAGTTTCAATATGTTAGGTGGCGAATTAGGGATTTTCGCTTGGAATCATGTATTAAAAGAATATCAAAAAGACAGATTGAGCGTATTTATAAACCCTGAACATGATCCCCTTGGTGCTGGTTATCACCTGATTCAGTCGCGTATTGCCATTGGTGCAGGGGAAGTTTGGGGATGGGGTTTGTTCAAAGGGCCAATGACGCAACTAAATTTTGTGCCTGAGCAGCATACAGACTTTATTTTCTCTGCGGTTGGTGAAGAGTTTGGTTTTGTCGGTTGTTTAATAGTACTTTTTGTCTTCTGCTTGATTTGCTTCCGCATACTACACATAGCTCAAAGCGCCAAAGATAATTTTGGTTCACTGCTGGCTATAGGTGTTTTATCAATGATTGTGTTTCAACTAATTGTTAATGTGGGTATGACTGTCGGTTTAGCACCTGTGGCAGGAATTCCCCTACCTTGGATGAGTTATGGTCGTTCTGCTATGCTGACCAACTTCATTGCTTTAGGAATAGTAGAATCTGTAGCCAATTTTCGCCAACGACAAAAGTATTATTAAATCAGGGAATAGGAAATAGATTGACAACTGAACCATCAACTAATATTAAGCTAATAACAGGAACTAAACGAGGGTAAAAACATGATTCTGCCTGGAGCAACTGTTCGCGTCAAAAATCCTGCCGATACATATTATCGGTTTGAAGGACTTGTGCAACGTGTTAGTGATGGCAAAGTAGCTGTATTGTTTGAAGGTGGTAATTGGGATAAAATAATTACTTTCCGCTTGCCAGAATTAGAACCTGTAGACACCACAGCCAAGAAAAAAGGAAAATAATCATTTAGTCATCAGTCAGTGGTTCTCAGTCATTAGTAAAAGACTAAGGACTAATAACTAAGGACTAATGACTAAGGACTAATATGCGTTTACCCTTACCACAGTTTGCAACAGGCGATCGCCATCCTCACCATATTGGGGAGGTGATCGAAACCACAACTACCGAATTTTTGGCACAGTGTTTAGAACCGGAAGATTTGAGTTTTCCACCCATGCCACCTTTTGGTAGTTGGGTTTGTGCTGTGGATGAAGAATCTGGCAATCAAGTCTATGCAGTGGTATATCATGCCACAACCATGCCTATTGATTCTGTACACAGAGCTAGGGCGTTGGGGTTGTCTTTGCAAACCTTGCGTGAGGAACAACCCCAGATATTTGCTATGCTCAGAACTGAATTTCGGGCAGCGATTGTCGGATTTGAGCAGCAGTCACAAAATCTGAGTTATAACCAAGGGGTATATCAATATCTTCCACCCCGTCCGCCCCAAATTCATCAGGCTGTTTATCGGTGTCAACCAGAAGCTATCATCAAATTTACTGAAAAATTAGATTTTTTGCGGACAATACTTTTAATTAATGGTGCGCCGGTAGAATCTTTGGCCGCATCTGCTATTCGTGAAGTTTACCAGTTACGCAAAGCTGACCGAGAATGGTTGATTAAAGCGGGACGACACCTGAGCATATTACTAAAAGACGATTATGATCGCTTGCGCTTTATTTTAAGTCAAATACACCCCTAACTATCAGTACACAGTGAACAGTTATTAGTCCTGATCTGCGGTGGTTTTACGGCGCACCATAGCGGTAGAGAAATAATTTAATAATTTAGCACTTAATAATTACCTACGCATAAATATTTAATTAATGTACTTAATTTAGCCATTTTTAAACATGATGGAAATCGCTGTATTCTTTCACTGTTAAGAGTTATCATTCCTAACTAGTAGTCTGTCAAGAACTAATTGACGAATAAAAAAATCTTCCTTTTACAGCAGATTAGAGAGTGATAAAACTGATAACTAATAACTGTTTTAGCTATGCCACTAGTGTCACAATTTTTAACTTTGGAAGCATCTTCCCTAGTTTTTGGTAAGGAACCAATTGTCCCTTTTACTATTTTATTCATAGTTATTCTCATTGTACCTATCCTGTTTGAGCGGCTACGATTACCGACTTTGGTAGGTTTGATTTGCTCTGGAGTAGTACTGGGTCATTCTGGTTGGAGTTTATTCGAGCCTGAATCACCAATTATTAGGTTGCTGTCAGATATTGGGTTATTTTATTTAATGTTTATAGGCGGATTTGAATTTAATATCCAACTTTTTCGTCAACAGCAAAGTCGTTCCTTAGTATTTGGTATTTTGAGTTTTAGTTTACCCCTGATGTTAGGAACATTAGTGGGAAAATTTTTGGGGTTTGGTGGGTATACGCCCATTTTAATGGGTTGCTTACTGGCCTCTCACTCTTTTTTGGCATATCCGATTATCAGTCGTTTGGGAGTGGTAAATAACAAGGCTATTACCATGACAATGGGAGCTACAATTTTTACTGATATCGGCACACTGCTAATATTAGCTGTTTGTGTAGCCAGTTTTCATGGTGGTGCATTCAGTTTTGCTCAATTAATCACTGTATTGGGTTTAGTAATAATTTATTCAAGTGTAGTGCTAGTAGGTTTTGATTGGGCAAGCAAAGAATTTTTCCGGCGGTCTGGAGATGATGAAGGTAACAAGTTTTTATGTGTATTAATGTCTGTATTTCTCTCTGTAGCGATCGCTCAATTAATGGGGTTAGAAAAAATTATTGGCTTTTTCTTAGCAGGTTTGGCGGTCAATGAATCTGTAGGTGAAGGGCCAGTTAAAGAAAAATTAACGTTTATTGGCACTGTGCTATTCATTCCCCTTTTCTTCGTGATGCTGGGCTTAAGGATTGATTTATCTGCCTTTTTGAATGGATACAGCATAATTAAATTATTATTTTTAATGTTCGGCGTTTTGATTGTCAGCAAATTTATAGCAGCTTTGTTAGCAAAAGTGATTTACCGCTATAACTGGCAGGAAACTCTCACTATTTGGTCGTTATCAATTCCTCTTGTTGGTACAACTTTAGCCGTGGCTTTAGGGGGATATCAATCTGGGTTAATAGCACCAGAAGTATTAAATAGTGTAATTGTCTTAGTACTGATAACAGCAATTTTGGGGCCTTGGCTGACGAGTCTAGTCGCTGGGGGTGCTACTGATTTAACTGGCTTATTGGTGGGAGACTCACAACCAATTAATATGTCTGATCTGCAAAAACAATCAGCACAGAGTAATTTCACTATAGTCGTGCCAGTACATAATCCCCAAACGCAAAAACATTTAATTGAGATGGCAGCATTATTAGCTTGTCAGTCTCAGGGAAAAATATTACCATTAGCGATCGCTCATGCTACTGCTCAAATGGATGCACCTCAACTAGAAGCAGCTTGGCAACAAAATGAAAAGTTATTAGCAAAAGCCACAACACAAAGTCAATTATTAGGAGCAAAAGCAGAACCGTTACTCAGAATTGATGATGCTTACGCGCCAGGCATCTGTAGAGCGGCTCGTGAACAAAAGGCGAATTTAATTATCATGGGTTGGGGAAACCGTACTGGCTTAAGAGCGCGTTTATTGGGGAATGTCATTGATAACGTCCTTTGGGCTGCCCATTGTCCAGTAGCGGTGGCACGCTTAGTGGAGTCACCAAAAAGAATTCAGCGTATTCTCGTACCTATAGAAAACTTAATTAATCCCACATTAACAGCTTTAAAATTTGCTCAAACCTTAGCAGATGCCAATCAGAGCCAAGTTACTGTGTTGAATGTGTGCGTTAACTTACCTCTTTGGGGTAGTTTACATGGTTTGTCTCGTAATTACAGGGGTCTGATTACTCCAGGACAAAGCATTCCCAAGGAAAAACAAACTGATCAAAGCGATCGCCACACCAGTTTCACTCAAATTGCTGCCAGGCAATCGCACCTCACCCAATTAGTATCTCAATTGGATGTACCAAATCCACCAGAAATTCAAATTATCACCCATGAAAATGTTACTCAAGCAATTTTGCAAGCAGCAAGATTATATGATTTAGTTGTATTACCTTATACTCGTAATCATACTAGTCCCGGAGGATTAGCTATGAATGATGTTACAAACCAATTAGCTAGGCAACTCACCTGCTCAATCATCATCCTCGGAGAACCACAACACAACCACAAATTATTTTTATCAAATACTTCAACAACTCAAACAGCCGGTGTTTAAAAATACCACATTAGTCTTGTATTTATTGTCACAACCAATTATATTTGTCAACAACTTTACAAATTATTGAAGATTTGATAAAACATGACTCAAAAGCGCACAATTATTGCAAGATATTGATTAATTTAAAAAAATATCTGTAGGAAAATTACTCAACCAAAAAACACATTGTGCAGTGATCTTCGTTAGTTATCTATATTTTGTACCAAAGTGGATAATCTAAATATATCAGGATAATACCTGCTGGAAATATCTGTAAAATAACTGAGAAACTATAATAGTCACGGCGGTTAAAACCGCACGAGTCGTAGCTGGTGAGCTACATCGAACCATACCTTTCAGGTCTAAAGACACTGAGTTTTCCACTTACTGAGTATTTCTATGAGAATTTTGGTGACAGGCGGTGCTGGGTTTATTGGTTCCCATCTGATCGATCGACTAATGGCCGATAGTCATGAGGTTATATGCTTAGATAATTTCTATACAGGGCATAAACGTAACATCCTCAAATGGTTAAACAATCCTCATTTTGAGATGATCCGTCACGACATCACTGAGGGAATTCGGTTAGAAGTGGATCAAATCTATCATTTGGCTTGTCCAGCATCACCAGTACATTACCAGTACAACCCCATTAAAACCGTTAAAACTAACGTGATGGGAACACTGAATATGTTGGGATTAGCTAAACGAGTCAAAGCTAGATTTTTGTTAGCTTCCACCAGTGAAGTCTACGGAGATCCAGAAGTTCATCCCCAAACTGAAGATTATCGAGGCAGCGTCAATCCCATTGGCATCCGTTCCTGCTACGACGAAGGCAAAAGAATTGCTGAAACTTTGGCATTTGACTACTACCGAGAAAATAAAGTCGATATTCGGGTAGCCAGAATATTTAACACCTATGGCCCACGAATGTTAGAAAACGATGGTCGGGTAGTGAGCAACTTTATAGTCCAAGCCTTGAGGGGTAATCCTTTAACTGTATATGGAGAAGGTACACAAACTCGCAGTTTCTGCTATGTCTCAGACTTAGTTGAAGGACTAATTAAGTTGATGAATGGTGACTACATTGGGCCAGTCAATCTGGGTAATCCCGATGAATACACAATTTTAGAATTGGCACAAGCTGTGCAGAATTTGGTTAACCCAGATGCACAAATTAAGTTTGAACCCTTACCTTCAGATGATCCCCGTCGTCGTCGTCCCGATATCACCAGAGCCAAGACCTGGTTAAATTGGGAACCTACCATTCCTCTGCAAGATGGCTTAAAACTGGCAGTAGAAGATTTCCGCGAACGTATTGAAAGCAACAATTAGTTAGTGGTTAATTGTCATTAGCCTTAAACCAATGACTAATGACTAATTACCTGACTAATTACTAATGACTAATGACAAAAAAGCAAGGAGCTAAAAAATGCGTGTTTGTGTAATTGGTACTGGTTATGTTGGATTAGTGACAGGTGCTTGTTTGGCTCATATCGGACATGATGTTGTTTGCATAGATAACAACGAAGAAAAAGTAAAATTAATGAAGTCTGGACAGTCTCCTATTTTCGAGCCGGGACTCTCGGAAATTATGCAGACTGCCATTAATAGTGGAAATATTCAATTTTCCTCAGATTTGGCAGCGGGAGTTGCTCACGGAGAAATTCTGTTTATTGCGGTGGGAACTCCTCCTTTACCTACTGGTGAAAGTGATACCCGTTATGTAGAAGCTGTAGCTCGCGGTATAGGGGCAAATCTCAACGGTGGTTATAAGGTAATTGTTAATAAATCTACTGTACCTATCGGCTCTGGTGACTGGGTAAGGATGATTGTTTTAGATGGCATTGCTGAACGCCAAAAAATATTGATACCAGCAGGTGGGACAGCAGTGGAGGAGAAATTACCAGATATTGCTGCTCAGTTTGATGTTGTCAGCAATCCAGAGTTTTTACGGGAAGGTTCAGCAGTTTATGATACCTTTAACCCGGATCGGATTGTCTTAGGGGGCAATAGTCAACAAGCAGTGGGGATGATGAAAGAACTATATGCCCCAATTGTGGAACGCAAGTTTGCTGCTGACAAGTCTTTACCCCCTGTACCAGTACTGGTTACAGACCTGAGTTCCGCAGAAATGATCAAATACGCTGCTAATGCTTTTTTGGCGACCAAGATTAGTTTTATTAACGAAGTTGCTAATATTTGCGATCGCGTCGGTGCTGATGTTACCCAAGTAGCCAAAGGTATCGGTTTAGATTCCCGCATTGGCAACAAGTTCTTACAAGCTGGTATTGGTTGGGGTGGTTCTTGCTTCCCCAAAGATGTTTCCGCACTCATTCATACAGCCGATGATTATGGCTATGAAGCACAACTCATGAAAGCTGCAGTGAGTGTGAATGAACGCCAACGTTTAATTGCTTTGGAAAAGCTCCAACAGGCTCTCAAAATCCTCAAAGGTAAAACTGTCGGACTTCTTGGTTTGACCTTCAAACCAGATACTGACGATTTGCGCGATGCTCCAGCACTCAACCTGATTGAGCAACTCAACCGATTGGGAGCTAAAGTCAAAGCTTACGACCCCATTATTTCTCAAACAGGTATGCGTCATGGTCTTTCTGGGGTATTGGTAGAAACTGATGCTGAAAGACTAGCTGATGGCTGTGATGCTTTGGTACTCGTCACAGAATGGCAACAGTTCAACACTTTGGACTATGCAAAAATGGCCAAATTGATGAACCATGCCGTCATGATTGATGGACGTAACTTCCTAGATCCTGAAGCGATGGTAAGGGCTGGTTTCCAATATGTAGGTGTAGGGCGGTAAACTACCCACACCATAGTTGAAAATCCAGAGTTAAGTTAAATTTGCAATTTCATATCAAAGCGCCGTCTAGAGTCTTCTAGGCGGCGTTTAATTGTTCATTAACCTAATTTTTAATTTTTTATGCACTGCTGGGAATACGTTCTATTTCCGCATAACCACTAAAAATCAATCTTTGTCCTTCAGTTTCTAAACGGTTGAGTCGCATTTTCACTCCGTCGAGGTCAAAGCGGTCTAAATCAACCATGTTGTCCAAAATTTCTACAAGGGCGAGGCTTAAAGTCTGGGAAATTTCTTGTTGTGCTTCTGGAACTTGCTCAAGTTCAATTTTTGGGTCTTTGAAAGAAACCCGCCTTCTTCTTTCAATACTTATACCAAGGGTCATACTTAGGGGTATGAGTTCGCCGTTGTTTAAATCAGCTTGAGCTACAAGGTGCAAGCGATTTTCTGGCAATAGCTGTATTTGGACTTCGGTAAAGGAAACTGGTTCTCCACCAGATATTGCCGTCAAAGTTGGTTCTGAAAGGTTCAGTAAGCGCTTTTTAACCAATTCTGCCTTAAAAGCATCATTGATACCTGCTTCTGATAAAATTACCTGCGCTACCGCTTGGGTGGGTTGCTTGAGGCTAAGTTTGCCACTCAAAACAGAACCGAAGTCAATAGCTACTGCATCGGTTTCAAAAGACATTTCCTCAACTGCGAAGTCTCTACGAATTACTAAGCCACGTCCGCTCATTTTAAAGCTATCAATGCTGCCTTGCAACAGTTTGCTGGAGGGATAGCAGCGCACAAAGACTTCTACTGACTCGCTCATGCTAAACAGGTGGCGAATCGTTTGGCTGGCGACTGTGTTGAGCATCCGCTCTCCCCAATCCGTGCCTTTAGGATCTGTTAAACCAGTAAGTCCGCCTAACATCAGATTTTGGGTCTCTAGAAGTTCTTTGTATTTTTGTAACAAATTGTGAACAATAGTGCAAGCGATCCCCAGATTTATTGTTCTGATGACTGTGTGCAGGATAACTGATGGATGATAGCTAAATGTGTTGAATGTTACTTGTTGTGATGATGAAGAGCAAATGATAAAAGCGATCGCACGAGTGGCAGCGTCAGAGGCAATCATATCTTCTCCACTCCGCAAAAATGCGATCGCTACAGCTACTACATAAGCTAAAATTTAGGTGCGTCTAGCTTCCCTGCCAGCGCTATAATAGTAATTATAACTAGTCAATTTTTTCTTATCCCCGTTAGCAACCACGCCTAAGACATTGATAGGAGAATTTCTCAGACTATCCTGAAGCTGCATTAACGCCGACTTATCTGTTTTATCAATCCTCACCACCAAAAGCATTCCATCAGTTTGTGGTGCCAGGAGTCTAGCATCAACTAACCCTAACATTGGCGGCACATCATAAATCACCAAGTCGAAATTTTGATTAAAGTATTCCATTAATTGCTTCATTTTATCTGATGAGAGTAATCTAGCAGGATCTGGTGGTACAGGTCCTGCCGTAATCACAGATAATGAATTCATTGCAGGTAATTGCTGAATCACCTGTTCAACTGGCATATTGGAAGCTATGACATTACTTAATCCCGATAAATTATGTAAATTTGATAGTTTGTGAACCTGAGCGCGGCGTAGATCAGCATCCACAAGTAATACTCGTTTCCCTAATGCAGCAGCTATTTGAGCCAGATGAAACGAAACTGTAGTTTTTCCATCTCCAGGCATAGTTGAAGAAACAGTTAAAGAGCGAATCGGTTGATCGGAATTAAGTAGCTGAATATTAGCATAAAGAACTTGTAAAGATTCAAAAAATAGCCCTTGTCCGTAGTAATTATCCCCTGTAATTTCACGACGGAAAAGATTAGAGAACCAACCATTTTTAGTGGTGACAGTCCCTAATTGCATTTCTGTTTCTACCCCTTTAATCTTGGGATGAGGAGACTGATAACCTGAGATACTCTTGTCGGTGGGAAGAGTTCCTAAAAAAGGCAGTTTTATCTTTTCCTTCAGACTCTCGATAGTATGATAGGTATTGTCCATTTTTTCTAGGAGAAAGCCAATACCAATTCCTACGGCTAAACTGCTAATCAATCCCATCAATAAATTCCGGGGAATATTTGGAGATAGAGGGAAGGCAGATTGATGTGGTGGTTGTATTAATTCCCAGGGAAGTTCTGTCTGAGCTACTTGAATAACTAGGTTTTCACGGGTAGCTAAAAAGCGATTGAGACTCTCATTGGCGAGCTGTAAACTACGCTGAATTTCACTATATTGTCTGGCTAAAATTGGTAATTGCTCAAACTTGCGCTTTGTTTGCTGTTCTACTCTAGACAATTCTTGGCTTTCTACCTCTAGTTTCTGAATCAGAGCAGTTACTTCAGCCAATTTGAGACCTACAAAACGCGCTTGCTCATCTTCTATCAGAGGTAAAAGGTTTTGCCTTTTTTCTTGTAATGACTCTATGGCTGGGTTATCAGGTTGAAACCGAACTAATTCTCCAGATAGCTGGGATTCTAATTGACGGAGTTGAGATATTAATTGACTATATATAGGTGCATCATTTAATGTTGCCTGCTGTCCTTCTGGTGTTGATAAACTAATATAACTAGCACGAGCAGCAGCTAACTGTTGATCAATGACCAGTCGTTGTTCTTCCAACTTTTGAATTTGTGATTCAACTCCACTTGACTGGGTTTCTGGATCGATAAAGTTGTATCTTTGCCGAAATATTTGTAGTTTTTGTTGCAATTGATCAACCCGATTTTTGATCGCAGGTAGTTGTTTCTCAACAAATTGGACACCTTGATTTAACTTAGTTTTACGCTTTTCCAAGCTGTAGTCTAAATAAAATGTAGAAATTGTTTTTAATACTAGGTCAATTTGTTTACGATCTTTGCTCTTATAGCTTATATCTAAAATTTTAGTAGCGCCCAAACGACGAATAGTTAAATTTCCAACTAGTGAATTATAAGTGATATCAGGATAAGCAAATTGTAATTTTTTTACAACTTCTTTCATTATTTCCTGACTTTTGAGAACCTGAATTTGACTGTCGTAATCTAGATTGGATTTAGAGATACTAGATTCTGGAAGGGGTATTTGTCCTAAGCTGCTGTCATTACTAACAGGTTCGACTAAAAGCTGAAAGTTGCCTTGATAGATAGTTTCTTCGTTCAGAGTTGAATAAATCACAGTAGCCATAATCACAGAGACAACACCTGTGATAATTAATGCTCGCCTTTGGAGAACACCCAAAAAGTCTTTTAAACTCCCATCATCATCCTCTATTTCAAAAGATGAATAGTTTTGAGATGGCAAGATTTCTGGTGTAATAATTGCTCTACCATTCTCGTTAAAAGTTGGAATTCTACTAGAATTTTGATTGTTCATGGATTTGGATTAGATAATTATTTAGTTAAATATTTTTGGTTTTTACGTTTGGCATTATGTCAAAATAGACACAACCTTTATGAGGATAGTAAACTCTAAAACATTTGCTTACTTAATACTTATTTTTTTATTCAACATGAGATAATTTATTGGTCTGCTTGCTTTCACTGTGATATTTTGATCAACATCAAGCAACTGGGAATTTCATCATCTAAATTCTATGCTGTAAGCATTAGAAGGGTATGAAAATCTAGAATGCGATGACGATAAATAGCGAAGATTGCTTTGTATCGTTCGATGCCAGAAAGATTATGTTTATATTCTACACTCTGGCTGTTCAGTTATCTATACTTAATGTTTAAATATATCTCAAGTCAAAGCGTAATAGCTTATTTGTATGTACTATTCATTCTTGTACAGAACTAGGAAAAAAATCTTCTGTTTGTCCTATCCGCCTTTTTTTAACAGGTTGCGCGGGATTACCTGCATAAATAATCATTGGCTCTAAAGATTGTCCAGTCACACTGCCAAGAGCTAAAATTGCTCCCTTCCCCACCGTGACTCCTGGTCCAACAACTGATTTAGCGGCTATCCAACTACTCTCTTCAATATGAATAGGCGCAGTAATCAGTTTAAAATCAGGTTGATTCCAGTCATGATTACCAGTACAAAGATAAACACCTTGGGATACACAAACATGATTTTCGATGACTACAGGTGCAAGGTTATCAATCCAAGCATCTTCTCCAATCCAAACATAATTACCAACTATTAAACGCCAGGGGAATTTGACTCGCACCCCTGGCTTTATACGCACACCGTTACCGATTTTGGCTCCAAAAAGCCTAAGTATCCCAACTTTTACAAATGAAATCGGTAACCAATGACTTTTAACTAAAGGTGAACCAAGGAAGTACCACAAAAGTTGCTGAAGGTAGGATGCACCGGGATTATAACTGCCAAGGGTGTATTTATCTAGACGCATACAATGGAGAATGAAAACGGGGGTTGAAACTTGCTCCGGTACGACCTGACATAATCCATAACAAAGAGCGTCCACTATCACGAAGAATGTGAAAAATAGATTCTCTGGGTTGTGCAGAGGGAATGGATATCGGGGTAAAAGTGATACCTTGACTACCGAGAACTATGGTAGCAATGGTTTTTGCTCTGGGAAGGTGAAAATCCGAGGTAATTAGATAAATATGTTGAATATGGCGGTTTTGGAAATCGTGGACGAGGGTAGTAAAATTAGTGACTGTATCAACAGCACGGTAGTCAAAGTGAATACGCTCTGTACTAATACCCATTTCCTCAAAAATAGCAAAGGCTTGGGCTGGAAGTATGCCGCTAGAAATCCAGATATCTAAATTAGGATGATTTTGGGCAAATTGGGCTGTAAATTTTTCTCGTTCTGGTCCTCCACCAAGGGTAAGGGTAGCTTGGGGATGGGGTGCTTGATAAGAAGCGATCGCAATTCTTATAGGGATAATACTGATAAAAACTAGAATAAAACTTGCTAAACTTAGAACCCAATATTTTTTCAGTAAGTAATACAATTGGCTCATGGATAGAATCAATGTGTTTCCAAATCGTTGATGTGATTGGCATTATACTATCACAGCGGATTTTCTTGATTCAGAATATCTTGGTAAGCAGAGGCTAATTGTTTAGCAACTGTTTGCCATGAATAGCGTTGCAAAGCCAATAGACGACCATTGCTTCCCATGTGTTCCCGCAATTGGGGATTGTTTAAAAGATGTGCGATCGCACTCTGTAAAGGTTCTACTTCCCCTTCTACAATTATGCCAGCCTCAGCTTCAGCAATCTCCGGGGCAATTTGCACACCTGGAGTTGTGATAATTGGTAAGCCAGACACCATAGCTTCTGCTAAAGCAATACCGAAATTTTCTGAATAAGTTGGCAGTACAAATAAATCAGAACCTTGCAGCAGCAAATCTTTTTCATAACCAGTCACAAACCCGACAAATGAAGTATGGTCGATTATGTTTACAGATGCCACCATTTTTTGTAAAGATTGAACATATATATCTTCCCCAGAACCTGCAATAAGCAAATGAAATTTCTGGCTCTGTTTTACCAACTCACCTAATGTTTGAATTAACAGTTCAGGACGTTTTTTGTAGTGCAGACGTGAAAGAAAAAGAACGATAGGAATTTCCTGAGAAATATTGTACTGATGTCGCAATTTAGATTTAGCATCAGCAATTAATTTACTAGAATTAACTCCTAGAGGTAAAACTATTTTAGGTGGCTGTACTCCAAATCTGATTGCATCCTCCATCTCACCTGAAGATGTACAGTGAATAGCCTCAGCATGATTTAAATTGCAGCGTTCAATTAAATAGCTATAAACTTGCTTCTTTAACTTACTTTGCGCCAATGCCCAAGGCGTTAATTGTCCCATAATTCTCACTGTATACGGAACTTGTTGCCACTGGGCAAAAATAGCAGCACAGGTAGGAAGATAGGAAAATAAATAATGATTATCTAAAATGTCATAGTTTTTGATATTTTGCCATAGCCACCGTGTGAATGCAGGGGAAGGTAAAAAGGCTTTTATCCGAGCCGCAGGTGGAAAAAACCAAACTGGTAGCCCTTGGTATTCTATGCACTCAGATAATGGTACATCTAGCAACAGTCCGTCATCATCATTAGTAGTGGCAATTTCTACATCAATTCCTTCTGCTCTTAAAGCCCTTACTAAATTCAAAACTACCTGAGTAGGTCCCCCTAATTTAGGACTGATAGAAGGAATTATGTGTAAAACTTTCATTTTATATAATACTCACAATAATTATTTTCGCTGGTACTGGTAACGTAAGCGTTTAACACCCAATAAACCAGGAAAAGTTTTAGCAATAAAGATTAGACCCACAATTGGTAACATTGATGTGGTAAACACAATCAAACTTCGCATAGAAATAGCCGCTGTAAAAAAACCCAGTGCATTGACAACTATGCCGTAACCAGTAGTGTGAAAAGCTGCTGTACGCGACCACCAATTAGCTAAAATTCCTAAACAAATGGATACTAATATTACGGCAAAGATACCACCCATCATATAGCTTTCGCCAATATAAGTTGCAGAAACTGTCCAGCCATCTGCACCTACTACTTGTTCTATAGATGTACTCAGACCTTCTGGTTTATCCGGCCATAGTACTCTAGGTATGGGTTTAGTTAAGAATACAAACAAAAGTTCAAGTCCTAAAAAATCATGTTTATTGGGAAAAGCATCTACCAATAAACCAATACTCCAAAGGTTATAGTCAACTGAAAGGGTATCTTGCACTTTCTCACTAGCATAAGCTGCTGTAGCTAGATAATTAATAATACCCATCTCTCTAAAACCAAGCATATGACGGGTAGCAAATACCATTGCATATCCCATAATAGCTGTAGGAATAAGCAATTTGATCAAAGTTGGACTCTGTAATGTCAAGAAGTATGCAGCCATGAATGTGGCAATATAAGCAGCTAAAACATTGCGCGTTCCTCCTGAAAATCCATAAAACAAAGTAAAGACAAATACAAACATAACTAAAAATATTTGCCACAGACGAAAAGACTGACGACGATTCCAAATAATACCTGTCAGGGGAGGGATAACATAGGTAAACAACTTCAATTCAGACAAAAATACTCGCCAGTCACCTAATTTTCCTCTGCCCCAAGGTACAGCAAAGCGTGAACCTAATAGAGATTCAATCACTTTTACAGGGTTGAAATCTACTGACATCAATATATAAAAATAGGCTAAAAAAGCTGATATGCAAAAAATCCGAAACAGTGTTTTATCAGGGATATTACCAAAATCTAACCATTCAGGTGGTGCTGGTTTAAAAAAGGTGATATGACGACCAATCGCTAAACCGCTAAACCCTATCATTAAGACTTCTATAGCTTGGATAGTTTGCTCAGATGTCAAACGCTGATCGAACTTTGGTTGTGGGTATAAAAACTCTATTAGTGTTAAAAAATAAAGAGCTAATAGACAAAGTATATCGGCGCGAAACAAATTTTTCCATCCTCGTCTACTATCCAACACGATGCTAATAGTTATCACTACCCCTACTATAATTGCTACTTGATTGGCCATGAAACTAGGAGACATATCTACACTTATACGTATAAATGCCAGAAGCAAGCCAAAAATTAAGGTGAATGTTCCTGACCATGTAGCTTTGGCAATGCGTTTTTTGAGGTTGGGCGGATTTTGCTGTGGATGGTGGGAGTTTGTGGAGATATCCATGAGTAGGAATGATAATACTATTTGATTTTTCGTAGAAATCGAAAGTGTCAGATTTTCACTTTATTTAATAAGCCAGGGATATTACTGTTTAGATTAACTTAATAATTTGATGTTGCCATATAATGCTGCGTAGGTATCTACCATCTTTTCTAGAGAGAATTGCTTTTTGATGAACTGATAACCAGCAGTTGCCACAGCATTACGCTCTTGATAATTAATTAAAGTATCCAAATCTTTAAAGTTGTCTTTTTCAGAGGCAACGAAACAAACCTCTTGGGGAAATTTTAACTCCTCCAGCAGAGTTGAAGTAATTACACAGGGTAAACACCAAGCCATCGCTTCTAATAATGCAAATGGTAACCCTTCAAAAGCCGCAGGATGAAAAAATACGTCTGCTGCTGCTAAATATGGTGTTACGTCATTTTGCCAACCCAAACGTTGAATATATTCTTGGGCATTATTATCTATAATCCATTGATCCCATAAAGAAGTTAAGCGACCATCTCCCACCCATAAAAAACGAACAGATGGTATTTTGCATTTAAGGTGAATAGCCCATTTTAAAAATAGCAGTGGTTGTTTTTGTGCTTCCATTCTTCCCACTGCTACTATTAATAATTCATCTGGATGAAGTTTTAGTTGTAAACGAGATTCTTGACGTTTGGCTAAACTTTCTATTTTGTTAGGTACATTAACTCCATTATTAATCACTACTATTTTGGGTAAATCAGAAGTAGTTGGAGAAATAAAAGATGTTAGTTCTTGTCCTCTATTTTCAGAAATTGCTGTTAATATACCTCGATATTTTCTTAAAGCTATTTTAGCTATTAAATCCCGCCATTTTCCTAATACTGCTCCCAATTTATCCTGAGTTTGAGTAATATGAATAGTTGCCAAAGAAGGAATTGATAAATAATTACTCCAAGTGAGTAAATCTAAACCATCTTCTAAATTTTGCTTGTTAACATGGAGTATATCTGGTTTAAATGCGCGCCACTGAGATATACACTCTTGATTGGTTTTGGGAAATAAATGGGTAAAAGATCTTAATTTACGATTGTATGTGTTGATATATGGCGATCGCAACACCTGTCCAAATTTTGAAAATGAGTCAGCTAGTTCATCCATAATCGGATTTTCTGAACACCATAATCCTACAGCATAGCCCCTTTTAGCCAGTTCTTGTCCCAGATAAATTAAATAGAGTTCTCCTCCTCCTCGTGAACCTGAACTGCTACTGATAAAAAGAATTCGCATGAAATTTAAGCTTAATTGGTTATTATTAAATTTAGTTAAAAAATACGTTTTTTTAGTATAGGAATCCTATTTGATTATTGAACACTGGATCTCCTTACCAGTTAATTTATGAAAAACCTCAACCCACTGTTGAGCGCCCATAGCTGGTGATATTTCTTCTGCTTTCTTGAATGATGCTAAACTAGCATATTTAATTTTATCAGGTTGTTGCAAATAACTCATCAACAATTCTGCTAAAGCCTCAACATTGCCATTAGGAAATAAATCTCCATTTTCTCCTGGTTTAATCAAATCATGTCCAGCACCTACCCCATCAGAACATATTACTGGCAACCCAGAACCTATTGCTTGATTGACTACTACACCCCAACCATCATAACGACTTGGTAATACAAATAAGTCTGCTTTATGAAAAAAATCAGGTAAATTTTCAGGAGATTGAAAACCTGCATATTCAATGTTCTGCAGAGTTTTTTTAGGTAAAATTTCTAATAATTGAGGAAGTTCTGCTTCTCTTCCTACCAGATGTAAGCGAACATTTAGACCTGATTCAATGAGATGATTAAATGCTTGCAGCAAAATATCAACTCCTTTCCGCGCTATCATCTGACCACAAAACAAAATAGTAACTGGATTTCCAGGTCTTTGGCGTAAATTTTGACTAAAAGGAGTTAGATCACAATAGTAAGGAATATTAAATATTGGTTTATCAGGAAAGCGTTGCTGATAGTCTTGTTGTGCCTTAGTGCCAATAGCTGCGATCGCACGACAATATTTTAAACTATTGGCTAAGTGTTTTTGTAATTTTCCTTTAATTCCCTGTGAACTACCCAGCATTTTTTCACCCCAGAAAATACAAGGCACTTTTTTTGCTTGTAGTCTGAGTAAAAGTTGAGTAGTAAGATTCATATAACCGTTAAGCACAACCACATCAGCTTGTGTAGTTGAAGGAAAATGCCAGTTAAAATGAAATCGAGATAAACCCCAAGCTAAATGGAATCCTGGTAAAATATGTTCATAAGGTTGCAAGCGTTTCTCCGGCCAAGGAGAATCAGCACAAGCAGGTTCTAAATAATAAACTGTTAAATCTATTTCTGCACGGCGAGAGAGTTCAAAAAACAAATCTCGTTGGTAAGGAGATGGGAGAATAGAATAAAAAACCACCCTGCATTTCAATCTCATTAATTTTATTTAAACTTATTTATATTTGCCTAGTTATTATATTGGACGTTCTTGTTTGCCATTCACAATAGCCTTTAAATAATCATATTTATTATATAATGGCAATGCAAACTTATTATAGATTCCATTTTGAGTTTGGAATAACTGTAATTCATTTTTAAAATAATCACCAAGGAAATGTATTTCCTGTTCAAATCTTACCAGAGCAAATTTATACAGTTCAATATCCAAAGAGTTTCTTTTTCTTAGTTCCTCAATTATAAATGGATCGATATTGTGATGATTTTTATTTTTCGTACTTATATTTCTTTTTAAATAAAAGCTATTCTTCCAACCCAGCTTATTTTTAAGCAATAAAACTGACTCATCAAATCTCTCGGAAAACCCGATAAATGCAAAATGATTGATGATATTTTCCTTCGCTTGTTCAAGCATAGAGCGACTACATTGACCCAATGGCGTGCGATTAATAAACAAATCATTAGCATCACCTACAATAAATCTTAAAATACCATTATCTAATTCCATTAAATTAGATTTAAAAAAAAATTGCTCCATAGAAGCATTGACAGCCTGTTTATGATAATAAGCTGTTTTATTTGACTGAGAATAATAATAAAGTGATAGAAGACGAGATATAGGCTCTCTTAAAAATGTAATATATGTAGATGGTTGAGGTAGAAATTCATGGACTCCGTAGCAGAAATGTCCCATGAAATAGCGGTCATAAAACTTACAAGATAGCATTGTTCCTTTTAAATCTATAGGTGTTGATGCTGTATTCTTCCTGAGAATTATTTTATTAGCAATTCGCTTGAAGATACTTTGTCCATATCTACGCCTAATCATCCGTTGAATACTGAGTCCTGCTGTTTTTTGAATATGAATGAAAATAATAAATTTTTCTTGCGCCGAAGGAATTGATTTGTTTGTCATATTTATGGGGTTGTAATTATTTGACAAATAAAAGAAAATTAAATCAAGATTATTCCCTTTTAATTAATACATTTTGTAACGACTGGAACAAATTTGAAATGCTAAAATTTAATGGTGAAATTAAATTATTAACCAAAGTTTTTAACTGTGAAGGATGTTGTAAAATAAAGTTTATTAAATGAAAAATTTCCTCACTACTCACCTTCTCCAAAATCCAACCATTCTCACCAGCTATAACCACTTCACCACAGCAACGGGAAACAATAATAGGCAATTTCCATGCTTGTGCTTCCAATTGGGTTAAGCCAAACCCATCAGAAAGAGTAGGCAACAAAAACACATCCGCCATTTGGTAATATTGATCTGTTTCACTCCGATTAACATGGTCTACCCAACGAATTTGGGAATGAGCTTGAAAATTTTGTGGAATGTCAATTTGTTGAGAACCAACAATCCAAAATTCAACAGGATATCCTTCAAGTAACTGCACTGCATCTAACACAGCCGCAATTCCTTTTCGCAAAATTACCTGTCCTAAAAATAATACCCTTAAAGGGCGCTCTTGAGAAAATGATTCTGGATAAGTGCGGACAAAGTTACTAGCACCTTCTGGTGGAGTGTGTACCAAGGAAATAATATGAATCTTTTTAGAATCAACACCTGTTTTTTCCAAGAGTTGGCGTGACCAAAAAGAATTTACGACAATGGCATCCGCTATATTAAATTCTTCTCGCCAATTTTGCCAATAATCAACAGGTGCAGGTTGCCAGTTTCCACGATATTGGGGATATCGGTCATACTCTTGAGAGACAATAATTTCCTCTTGAATTCCTGGATCAATTTGCCCTAGAACAGTGTACCATCCCTGTTGTTTAGCAAATTTAAATAATTCTAATGCAGCATAGCTGTAAGAAAATAGGATAGGAGGTTTTGTAAATTGGTCAGCCAGTGATGCTAAAATCTCAATTGCCTGCCGTTGAAACCATTGATTGCGAGCAATAACTCTTTCCCATCCTGTGTTTTTTTGTAGGCGTTGAGCTAATTCAAACTGAATTAGAGAACTATTGAAAGCATGAACCGATGCTTGTTCTAAATCAGATTGGTATCTTTCCCGTAAATTAGCTAAAAAAGATTTAGGTAAAAAATTCAGTGCTGACTGAGGTGATACCCAAGCATCTGTAATTAAGTGAGCAAGCTGTCCTTCTTGGTGTAAAGCTCTAGGTATAGAGTAGTTTTCCCGCGCTCCGATTTGACAGGATATCCAATGATAAGGTGCTTTAGGCATTGATCAGGAATTTATTTATAAAATTAGATCCCTGACTTCTGCCAGAAGCCAGGGATCTAAGTAAGTGAATATCAAGGTTTAGTTTTGAAAGATGATTACCTGCAAATCAACTGTGATGATTAAACGATAGTAAAGTCTGCTGCTGTTAAAACGGGAGTTCCAGTCAAGGTTGCAAAGAAACCACCAGCACCAGCACCAGCAGTGCTGCCATTTTGATTGTAATACAACGCACCAGTATCCAAGTTATAAACAATGCGTTCGCTGCTACTATCCATGCCAGAATTACTTCCACCAAAACTACCTGCGAAGAAATCGGTTAAGACTGGACCAACATCTACTATTGAGCCGAAAGAATTTGTCTTATCAAGTTGAATCTTATCACCAGCGGTAAAGTCTACAATTATATCTCGTCTAATAGAAGTTGTGGTAGATCCCGTTGCACTTAAACCAACGCCCCCAAAGGCAAAAGTGTCAGCACCAGCGCCACCTGTGAGATTATCAATGCCAGCGCCACCGTACAGGGTGTCAGCACCACTGCCACCTACGAGTGAATTGCTAGCACTATTTCCAGTAACAACAGTACCAACAGTGTTAGTTAGGGTGATGTTGGCAGCACTAGTTCCAGTGATATTAATGAATTCAACTTCTGCACTAGTAGCCCAAGTGCCACTAACGTTAACTGTATCACTGCCTTCTCCAGCGAGTTCTACTACTGTGTCATTGGAGTCGATAAAGTAAGTATCATCACCAACACCACCTGTCAAGGTATCTGTGCCGGTACCAGCAATTAAAGTATCGTTTCCAATTTCACCAAATAAGTTATCATCATCAGCGCCGCCGTCAATAGTATCGTCGCCCATGGAACCATAAATGGTATCGTTACCAACCAATCCATTGAGGGTATTGTCTTGGCGGTTGCCAATAATCACATTATCAAGACCATTACCTTCACCAAAAATCGGACCGGCTACTAAATTTGAAGAAGCTCCAGGCGCAGCAAGAGTCAAGTTCTCAATCCTAGTACCGCCTGAAAAGGTGACTCCAGCTTGAGTGGTCAAAGAAAAGTCTACTGTAGTAAAAACAGTATCTATTCCACTGGCACCGTCGCTGTATTCATCAATAAATAAGCTGCCACTGGTAGAACTCACCACATAGGTGTCATCTCCAGCACCACCTATCAACCTGCCATTACCTGAACTACCAGTAATTTCTAAATAGTCATTACCTGCTCCCCCCCTGACTGTTGAACCATCTCCGCCTTTCAATACATCAGCGCCATTACCAGCTATTATGATAGTATTGTTTGCATAACTGATGATTACATCGTCTCCTGATGATCCAGTTCCGGTAATACCGTCAGCCTTTAGATTTAGTGTTAAATCTGTTGCTCCTCCAATGACGTTAGACAAATTAAAACTAATCCAGGTATTTATGACAGCTTTATCTGGATCATTAACTACATCACCTGGGTTATCAACAACATAGGCATCGTTACCAGTGCCACCATTCATGGTGTCTGCACCAGTACCACCATCAAGTTGTTCGTTACCAGTTGAACCAGTGAGAACATCATTACCAGCTAAACCCCTTAAGATATCGCCAGGATTTGATGGGCCTAACGTATCATTGCCTGAAGTACCTGTGATGACTGCCATAGTTACCTACTCCTCGTGTATTTATCATTCGTATATAACTTAACTCAACTTTTGTCATTTGAGATCAGGTTATAAAAAAATCCTTACCTAAGCTTTAATTTTTGAGCTAATATTGCCTGATTATAATTGACATTTTCGCACGGTGAGAAAAAAGATGTAACGGTTTTATCACAAACTTAATACCCATGCAATTTCCTTAACCATAAATTTATTATTTATGCAGATAAACTATTATTTTTATAAATACTAATTTCATCAGACAAAATTTAGGTTGCATAATAAATGCCTGATGATAGTTTTTAAATATAAATTAACTTAAAACGTAATCTGTAATGGAATTTGTTTCCTATGTCTTAGATAAAAATATATGATGAAAACTCCTTCCAAATCAGGAAATCAGAAAAGTCAATTTAGCCAATTTTAAGATTTATTTAGTATCTGGATAAATTTTCATATCTTGTCTCAAGGCAGAACAGTTGGATTCCTGAAAGGAAAAGCTGTATTTCTACGTAATTTAAGGTTGGATATTAAGGATTTAGCAGAAACTACTTGTCGTTCTTGATGATGATTTTTAATCAATTCAGGAATAATAAATATACCTTCTTTAATTCCATTTGTTCTGCCATGCCTGAATAACCAAAAAATCCGATTGATACACTGTCCAATTCCTAACCACCAAAAAATGATAGGATACCTCAAATAAGCTAGGAGAATCTGATTGGCAATGCTTGCAGCTGTAATGCATGGGTTGGTGTGGTGTTCTAATTTAGTGTTATGAAAGACTCTTAGCCATGAAGTTTCAAGAATACTCCAACCCATGTGATGAAGGCGTAAGGACAAATCAACTTCTTCCATGCCATAGGCTACTGGTAAATTAACATAACCACTGGTTTGCTGAAACACTTCTTTCCGATAAGCACACCCACAGCCAATAAAATTGGATACCCATGTTGCCGCTAATTGATCAGATTCAATGATTTCATTAATGTGATATATCTTGGCTGCTATAACAGCGGCTTGAGGAAAATTCTTGAAGAGTAGTTGTAATCGTTCAAAGTAGTCTGTATCTATAGGATAGGAATCATCATCGAAACTGGCTACAATGGGGTTTATTGCCTGGTTAATCGCTATATTTCTTCCACCACCTGGGCCTACTTGAAGAGAGTTTTTAATAATTTTAATATCTTGAAAATTGCTGTTTGTAAGTCCTTGTTCCGTTGTCGAATCGTTGCCATCAATATGAACAATTATTTCATTTGGTTGGGGATTGCATCTTGATATTTTTTCCAGTGTTTCTAAAAGTTGGGTTAATCGGTTATAAGTTGGGATAACTACAGTAATATTGCAAGTATTCATTTTTTAAAATTGTCTAGATACCACCGTGAAGTCAAAAGTCAAAAAGTTTATATTCATGGTTAAATTCGCTCTTTAATCACTTTAGCAGGAACTCCCACAGCGATCGCACCAGAGGGAATATCTTTTGTTACCACACTTCCGGCACCTATGATAGCGCGATCGCCTATTGTGATACCTTTTAAAATTGTTACATTAGCTCCAATCCATACATATTCTCCAATGCTAGTAGGTTTAGAAATCATGGGTTGTCCTAAAGGTGGTAAACTCGGATCGCATCCATGATCATGATCCGTAATGTAGCAACCTGGTCCAATAGCGCAATCTTTACCAATAGTGATTGATTCGGTTGCATCAATAAAAGTATGACGATTAATATAAGAATTTGCACCAATAATGATTTTGGCATGAGGAAGAGATTCACCGCTGCACACAAGAGTAACTCCCCTGTCAAGCGCACAATTAGCCTCAATTTCAATATCTCTATAATTTCGCGGAATTTCAACTTCCTTCATCCAGACATAACCGTGCAGTTTGACACCTAAAGTACGATAATAGAAATTACGCCAACGACTTCCTAACCCATCAAGTAACCATTTACCCTGAATAAAACAAAATTGAATAATAAGCATTGACTATATATTTGTTAAGCTATTGGGTTGATATAATTTTGGTAATCGCCCGCATTTTTCCTGTCAATACTTTTGGTAAATCAACCCAACCCTGAAATTTTGTCACTGAAACTGCAAGTCCAAATAGTTGCAAAACAGCCAATTTAAAATAATACGGTAATTGCTGACGACCTAGTATTTTAGTCATCACATAATGACGGTTCACTAAATCCATTTCTGCTAAAATACCCGGATTATTTTTATGATCACCAGGTTGGCTATCATGAAAAATGCGAGATGTACGAGCATTAACTAACTTCCAAAGCTTACCAACTGTCAAAGATAAAGTCACATCTTCCATCAGAGAATAGCCTGTAAAAATATCTGGAAATAAGGGATGTGGTAATGCTTCGCGACGATAAAGGACACAAGTTGTATTTAACCATTCAACGGAAACTATTTCTGATAAATCCTCCCGATCTTCTGGTAAGAGATTCATTGCAGGTCCAATACATTTACCTGCATAACTACTTTCATAACGACCGTGTAGGAATTGAAAAAGCAATCTGCTAATAAGTCCAGGAGGTAAATATTTTTGATTTGTAATCATTGAGTTAACTCCCCCAATGTGCGGATCACTTTGTAAAGCAGTCCACAATCTAGCTACACATTCCGGTTCAAACAAAATATCATCATCTAGTAGCCAAATAGTGTTTTGAGTTGCATAACCCATCGCTTGATTGCGTTGAGTAGCAGCACCTAATTTTATTGCTCGATAATAGTGAATTTTGGCGATTAATTCTGGAATAAAACTTGTACAAATTTCCTTAGTACTATCATCATCTGAACCATCCACGACAATTATTTCTAAAGGTTGTGCCGACTGTTGAGCTAAACTTTCAAGTGTCCTTTTTAAAGGCTCTGAACGATTTCGTGTCGGAATTAAAGCACTAACAGGCAGTTCTATTTTCATCTATCATGTATATAGTATTGAACCCTGATTAATTTTGCATTAATTATAGAATTAGTTTTGTTATAAACCACTTAACTATAACAATGCTAAAATTTTTTTAACTGTTTCAACATAAAATGTCTAGCTAAGTTATAGGTACGTCCAAAAGGTTGATACAACTGATTTATACGTTTTTGCCTTTCTAAATTTTGGTAAAAATCTTTTTTTGATTCAGCAATTTGGTGTTCAAATTGTTGTTGAGCATATTCATACAATGCCAAATCTAAAGAATTTTTCTCCTTAATTATATCTATGATATTGTTATCAATATTATTTTGAATATGTTGATTTTGAGGAGTTATATTTTGTTGTATGTAAAGCGGAATTCGCCAATTAAATGCCTGTTTTAGGAAAAAGAGAGTTTCATCAAATCGCTCAACTAATCCGACTACAGAAAATTGCTTTTCCAAATTTTGCTTAACTGTTGTTAGTATTTCTTCATCACTATATGCAGGAATATTGCTAAGACCAAATAACATTTTTGTTTGGAGGTTATTATTACTCAAGTCACTGAGTATATAATCCTTAAGACTCATCCCTTTAACTTTTTCATGATTAGGCAAACTGGAACTACGACAAAGATAGTTATAGTGAGAAATTGTTCGACTCACTGGATTTCTGAGGAGAGTAAAATACTTGGCTGGACAAGATAAAAACTCATGTAGACCAAAAGCAAAATGTCCACGAATTAGTTTTAATTTACTACGCTGATATTGTTCTAATTCAGCCAATTTATAGCGATTTTCAATCCCGTCAAATCGGAAAGTACAATTTTTGCGGTATTGCTGGTTTATAATTCCATTAATTGTTGTACCTCCCGCCTTGGGAATATGGAGAAATATTATTATTTTTTCATCATGACTACGTTGTCCTAGATCGATAATTTCTGAGTTACTCAAGGAGAAAGATGCAGGTGTTTCCATTATTTTAATTAATCTGACAATTTTTTTAAATTAAGCCAATCCCAAATATTTATAAATACCAACCTGAGAATTTTAATCCAGTCAATTTTCGTTATTGTGCAATACCCTCAGATAATACCTGGGCTATTTCATTCTAATTTTCAATTTTTTGTGCATTCATTAACGAAAATACGTCGTTTCAGAGATTGGAAGTTCTGTCAATTAATTTCTAAAAGCTAGTAAACTCGTTGCTTAATTCTAGAATGAAATAGCCCAGCAGATAATACTGGTTTAATATACATTAAAATCTGCTCATTAACAACTGGGTATTGAACCTTTTCTTCAAAGAAAGAAGGAAAAAGATTACAAAAACGTAGTCCAGATGGTAACTTAGATTGGTTTATTTATTTAAAGTAAGTAATTGTCTTTTGAATTTTGCCGTGATTTCAGCAGCTTCAAATCCCAAACAATGATATATTATTTGATAAAATAGAGGTGCTGTAGAACTGGGTAGTTTAAAACTATGTTCTGAATCATATATTTTTCTAATAATACTTTTAGCCCAACTCCCATTAAACAACCAAATCATCCTAGCACAATCAAACCTTGATTTATTGATAGCATAAAGACGCTCATTGTTGAGTTCATTAATTAACTTCAGATGTGATTCTAGTTTATCTAGAATTTCCAAACGATGTTGATAGGTTAATGTTTTATCTTTTTTGCAAACGGTTGATTCACTCCATTGTCTATAAACTGAACCAGAATCATGAAAATAGTCAAATTTTTTTCCTGCTTTCAGAAGTCGTAAATATAATTCATGTTCTTGACAGCAAGGTTGATCAGTTTTCCAACCGCCTACATCTAAAATAGCCTGTTTTTTCCAAAGCGGACTTCCTGTCTGTGGTAAGTACCAAAGAGCTAATAAAATCCAGGGATCATGAGGTTCAGTAATAGACAAAATTTCTTGTTTCACATTTTCTGCTTCCCAATACTCAAATATACTAGCACTGTAGATTATATCAGCACTAGAAGCCTGAGCTAGAAAATTGATTTGGTTTTCAATTTTGGTAGGTAGTAAATAATCATCTGCATCTAGATATTGTAACCAATTTCCTGTACTTGTCTCTAGTAAACGATTCCGTGCAATATTACCACCGCGATTTTTACCTGTTACCCAACGAATAACATCACCAAAACTTTTAATTACTTCTAAACTTCCATCTGTAGAACCATCATCGACAACAATTACTTCTTTATTAGGGTAGGTTTGATTTAAAGCACTTTCTATAGATTGTGCAATCCATTGTTCTGCGTTGTAGCAGGGGATAAGAATGCTGACCTTTGGATTCATACTAAGTTTATAAAAATGATTTTTTTGGGTATTACAATATAATTAATTCTTACTTATAGTGATCCTTCCTTAATAAGATGTAAACATTAAAAGACAGCCATCCCCTCATAATTTACAGGATAAAACAAGAAGTTGGGGATATTGTATTACCTATGAATACTCCCCAATGCAGGAGCATTCATAGGTAATACTTCGCTAGAGTAAGCTGATACCGATTTCATGTGAGGAATCAACTGCTTTTAAATCTTACCCAACATCATAATTTCAGCAAGCATATCAAAACTAATTTTTGGAAGCCATGAAAGTGACATAATAGTTTTGGGATCTGAAACTAGTCGTGAATAGCCAGAACTCAAATTTGGATTAAACTTAACATAACTAGTCCAATCTTTACCCACTAACCTGAAGCATAAATCTAACCAGTCACGGATTGAATAAGAAAGCCCAGAGCCAATTACGGCTTCATACACAATATCTTGATTAACTAAGGTTAAAATTGCCTCTGTTACATCTTGGGCAAATAACCACTCCTTTTGAATATCAATATTACCCAAATCTATTATTCTTTCCTCACCTGCTCCAATTGCTTTAGCTGCTTGAACAATTTTCTGACTTACATAGTAAGGCTTACGAAGAGAACTTTCATGATGAAATAAGTAACCAACGTAAACTTTCAATCCAATTGAGCGAAAATATCGAGCGGCATATACAGACTGAATACGTGCCATGCTGTACGCATTATTGCAGCTAAAATTTGCTGTTTCTGATATGGGGATATTCTTATTCTCAAATTGAAGTCCACTACCTGCAATAAATACTCTACAAGTATTATTCAGTTTATATGCTGCTTCTAAAATAGTGACAGACCCACTAGAAATTGTTAAATAATTTTCTATCAAGTGGTCATGTATTGTGCTGGAATTTGCTGCAAGGTGGAAAATATAATTTGGAGAATACGCATATATAAGTTCTGAAGTTTTCAAACTGTCACGCACATCACCTTTAACCCAATTCCTAGTTATTCCTTGGGAACGAGAAACTGAAATAAAATCAATACCATCTCTCGATAAAAGTTGAGACAGATAATAACCATCCTGCCCAGAAGCTCCAAAAATTATCGCCTTCATACCAATTATTTAATAATGGGTATTGGAGAGTTTGATCCTACTATCTCAATATTGGGCAAAGGAAAGATGAAATTAACTCCTTTATTAAGGATTTCCTGCTCACGAGTCATAAATTCGGACTTGAAGTGCCACGGTAATACAAGATAGAAATCTGGATTCATTGCCCTAGACTCTTGTTCACTTATTATTGGAATTTCTGTACCTAGTGTATATGCCCCATACTTATCAGGATTTCTTTCCGCTGCATAATCAATAATACGATTGTCTATTCCACACCACTGTAAAATTGTGTTACCTTTAGTTGAAGCTCCATAAATATGGATCTTTTTATTTTCCTTCTTTAATCGCTTTAATAATGAAATAAGATTATTTTTATGGACATTAATCCTATCCTGAAAATCTTTGTATGGTCTGTCAGTATCAAGTCCCATCTCAAACTCTTTCATTCTAAGTTGTCTTATATTCTTGCTGTAAGTCTCAGACTTATAGTCAAAATTGTTGTTATGAGTAGCATAACATCTGATACTTCCCCCATTAATATCATTGAGTACTACGTTGAATATTTTCATGTCAGCAGTTCTGAGAATGTATTCAATTACTGAAAGACTATAATACTCTAAGTGTTCATGGCAAATCGTATCGTAGGAATTCATTTCTAACATGCTAGGCATATATGACATTTCAAATACCCATATTCCATGAGGGGCAAGAATTTTTTTGACTTCTTGCACGAATTTGACTGGGTCTTCTAAATCATAAAACATAGCAATCGAGGTTATGGCATCACATTTTTTTCCTCCAAGTCTAGATGCTAATTCGGCAGAGGGAAAAATATCTTGGACAATACAAATATTTTCTTCTAGTTCATCTTTCTGTATGTGTGTTGCAACATCAGAAGGATCAACACCATATTTATAGAAAGAATCAGGATACGACCTTAACAAGGTTCCATCGTTACAACCAATATCAAGAACTGTACAGTGTTGAGTGTTAGGTAGAATGCAGGATATTTCTTCAGAAATTTCTTTTAAATGATTCAACATAGTATTGTTTGTACCAGAACGATACCAATACACTGAGTACAATATTTCTGGTGGCACACTATGTTCCATTTGCAATAACCCACAAGCCTTTTCATCCTTTGTTGGGTTGCATCTAACTAATGATGTAGGGATTTTACGTAAAGGAGGATCATCTCTATCAGACTTTATAAAAGAACCTTGTAAATATTGATCTCCCAAGTTAATTACAGGTGTGAGTGATGAAGATCCACATACTCTGCATGTTTTTCTATGAATTAAGTGCATACTAGCCCCTTCCTTTTAGCTTATATGACATGGTAGATAAATATAATGCTTTTGTGCTTCTAGCAGTTTTCAGCCACGATAGCTTATCACAACTTCTATCAATTTGCAAACTTATATCAACCAAGTCCACCGTTTCAGATAGATTTAGAGAATTCATAAGTCCATTAGGGTCAGTATGATCATACAGTAGTGATGATGCTGTTTCACCAAGTAACTCCTGAATGGCTCCTATTTTAGGAGCTATTACAGGTATTGAGAATGACATTGCCAGAATAAGACTACTTGGAGAGGTTATTTGAGTAAAGGGCAAGACAGCAATATCAGCCGCACTATAGTAATATCCGAGCAGATTATCCGGAATAAATTCAGGAATGAAAATTATGCTTCTTGTGAGATCAATATCTTTTTTCAGTTTCTCGGCATAGTCATCATTCAAAGGCTGTCCAACGATAAGAAGAATGCTATCCTTAGCATTTTCTTCCCATTGCCTCCAAGCAGTAATAAGTTGCTCTGTACCCTTATAGGGTCTTAAGTTCCCTTGGTGAAGAAATACGCGTTTAAATTTGTCAATCTGTAAATAATTACGTGACACATCTTTGCTGATTTTACAATCATAGATGCCTTTAAAATTTCCATAACTAATGATTGAAAATCTTTTCTCTGAAATCTTTAAATCGGAAGCAATTTCTGAAAGGTAGGATTTATTATGGATAATCATCCTGTGAACTATTCTTGATAGTGCTTGTCTCACCCATAGTTCAATCTTGATAAATTTTGATTCATGAGACACTCTATTATGAATTGTCCAAATAATTTTAACCCCCAACATCCTTGCAATTAGTATATCGAGCAAGAACTTTAAAGAATAGACACTAAATACAAAAAGATTTTCCCCCTTAAGGTAAGGGTTGATCCAATGTATGTGCAGAATATTTATTTTTATACTTTGACTTAAAATTGAGCGAGAAATTGGCAGTATGCGTCTATATCCTTTGGGAAAATCAACCATCACTTGTTCATCTTCCAACGCTCGCTTTAAAAGCGTCTGATAAGGATTATCCTTTGAATAATCCGGCATCATTAATACATGAATTTCACTAGGTTCATTAGACATCATTTTATTAATCCGCCCTGTTTTACCAACTGTCTAATTCCTTCTAAGTACATTAAGTGACGAATTCTCCCTACATAGTGTCGACTAGGACATTCTTTTATCCCTCTATCTAAACGAACATCATATTCTAGCGGCAATAGCTCCACACCAAATCTTGAGCTACATAATGCAAAGAGAGTTTGCTCAATTCGCCAGAAGTGACCAATAATATTGGGCAAAGCCAGAAACTCTTCCATCCAATCCAGTTTGAGAGAGGCCTTGTGAATTAGCCCCAGCCCGGAATTAAAGCGATCGATGGGAGTAAAATCACAATGTTTTTCTACAACGATTGGATCAACGGTGTAGGCGCTAGCAACATCACCATTGACTGTATTCAGAGTATAAGCTGGATCTTCAATACGTTGGATCAAAACAGTTGGTTCTTGAAAGAAAAGTACATCGCTGTCTAGCAACAACATACGATCGCTCTCTAAATATAGAGCAAAGTCAAATACTTTCGGTGATAAGTGATTTGTCTTACGAAACTCCAAACAGCGAGGATAGGATGATAGTAATGCTAAAACCTTTCTGTCAGCTTGTTTTCTGTCAATAATCCGCGCATCTGGAAAGTGATATTGTAAAGTTGAGATATTTTCCTGAGTTAGAGTTCCATCATCATGAATACATACAGCATATTGACGCTTAGAAAAATGATAAAAAGATTTTAATGTCCAGACTAAATTTAGCCAGTCATTTGCAGAAGTCAGTACATGAATTTCACAATCTTTACTAGTCGTACCTTTGATAGGTAAGGAACTAAGAATTTTATTTCTAACCACATCACGATAATAAGCAGTTCTCAGACCATGCTGATAATTTTGTTTGACTTTGAGGAGTAAAGAACCAATAGACATAATCAATTAAGGGTTTATAATTTTTATAACTTTCTGTTAAACTTTGGAATGAGAGAATATTTGTAAAACCTGGGTAATTATAAATCGCGGCTACACAGAAATTTAACAACAGATTCAAATATTTTAAATTATTGAGAAATTTGAATTAATTAAATTAGATTATCTAAAACCCATGAATAGAGATCATTTTCATTAACTAACCTATTTTTTAATTCTGCTTCTATAAGTTCATCCTGAAAAAGTAATTTAAGTAAATTAGCTTCATTTTGATAAGATTTATTATCAATTTTATTCATATGTTCAACATTAAATTTCTGTTGCAGATGAGCAGATACTTTATTCGTAAATAGATTTATGTGTTTAACTACACCCACAACATCAAAACACTCTAAAGTAGATTTAGCTTCTTGATAACTACCTCTACCAAACATATTGGCATAAAGACTTAGTTGAAAACTACCTTCGTTGGAATTATAAAATTTAAGCAGTTCCTCACGCTCATGAATAATAAACTTTTCATCTCCCTGATCCTCCAAGTTTGGGGCATTTTCGTACTTTAACATCCAAAGCCGAACTTTACGATAGATGTAATTGCTTTGGAGACGAGAATAAGGTTCTCGCAAAAGCGTGATACAAAAAAATGGACTTAGGCTCTTGAGATATTTAAGAGCATTGTCATTTATGGGAAAATGTCCACTTAAGTAAGTTGAACCTTGTTGAGCGGCGTAAAGTAACAAAAGGGTTGCAGATTCTCCAAAATCCGCAAGACTACCTTGACCTGTAAGGGCTATATTAGCGCGACGCAACATCTCAAAATCAGGTCGAGTTCCTACAATACGAAACTGATCACGAAAAGCTTGATCAATTGATGTACCTGCACATTTAGGAACATGCGTAAAAAGGATTGGAACAGGAAGAGTTGGCTTTAGATACTCTATTTGTTTTCTATAAAAAGCTTTAATACTGCGTTGAATCATAGTAGATGAGCGTAATTAGACCAAATTCATACTTACAGGTAATACCATTTTTTTATGAAGCTGCACAAAACGATTCTTTAACTGATAAGGGTTTCAGCCTCTGAATTCTATGCAACTTCACATTAAATTGGTATAAGGCCAGTAACTTTAATATCTTTCTCTTTTTGGCAAATTTATCTATACCAATTATAAATTGATGATAAAAATGGTTACAAGGCTTGTAAATCGGTACTTTTTATCTCCATATTTTCGCACGTTTCAATTCAGATGGATATAGCTTTGAAATAATTTATGAATTTAATCGAGTGAGCCAGTTTTTAAATCTTGCTTTGAATGATGAAACTAGCAATATCTGGGGATATTGTGCAATTAATTTGAGTGTTTTAACCCAACGTATTAATTTTCCTTCGCTATTGCTGACAGATTTTTCAATCATATGTAAAAATTTGACTTGATATAACCATTTTCCTTGAAGCATTAGCCGGTTTTTGAGAGAAATATTTACATTTTTATCCCAAAGAATAGGACGTACTAAATCTAGTAACTCATTAGCTACTTTTTGACTCTGATTAGACTTTTGATCAGCAGTAAATCGAAAACAAGATAATTCAGAATCAATTCCTTGAACTATACCTCCTTCTTGAATAATTCTGCACCAATAGTCATAATCCATCACAAAGTAAAGTTCTTCTTTAAATAAACCAACTTTTTCTGTAACGCGTCTTGTCCAAAAAACTTCAGGCTGAACAAATTGACGTTTTTTCCACCATACATCCCACAAATTTAAAATCTCTTCTAGCTTTTGGATATTACCAAACTGTTCACCAATTTTTTCACCTTCCTCATTTACATAACAACAAATTCCATGCAGTAAGTCAGTGTCAGGAAATTGGCGAAAATGTTCAGCAACTTTAAATAGTGTTCCAGGTAGATAATAATCGTCGCTATTGAGATAAGCTATTATATCACCGGTGGCTTTAGCAAGCCCTTTATTAATAGCATGAGTTTGCCCTTTATCAGGTTCACTTACCCAATAATATATCCAGGCTTCATATCGCTTGATAATCTCTACAGTATTATCTGTGCTACCACCGTCAATAATTATATATTCTAAATTGGGGTACCCTTGTAGTAATATTGAGTGGATAGTTTGTTCAATAAAATGCCCTTGATTATAACTGGGTGTAATAATACTAATTCGAGGAAGCTGTGAACTATTATGAGACACTTCTAATAATGAAGTTTTTTCTTTTTCTACCCAATTCATTAATTTTATTTCCTCTCTAAACAAATTAATAAATAGTATGCTGATATGATGTTTGATTATTTATCATTTAAATTTTTTTATGAAAAATCAGGTTTAAAATCTTTGCAAACCTTATTCAGTAGTTATTTCATGTAAAGTCAGGGCATAATTCTTCATAAACCTTGCTTCTAGTCATTTAAAGGTGGTGAAATTTGGAACGAAGATTTGGTTATCTAAACCTTCAAAAAACCAAAATCTTATAGAAGGATTCAAAATTGTAGCAATGAAACAACGTAATATTGCTACAATTTTTAAAAGACTACTCTTGCCCCCGTATTTGTGCAAAAATCCAGAAACTATATTGATAGATATTATTGGCTTTCAGCCCTATATATTGCTTGCCCTGCAAAGGTTTTGTTATAATAATCAATCCTCAATCACCATAAAAACAACGCAAGAACAATATAATTTGAATTATTCATCAGGAACTAGTAAGAAACTTTCACTTTTCAACATATGCAGTTTCAAACTTGTGGGATTTGTAATTGGGATAAAATCACTAGTAGTAAATACTTGATAACCTATTTCGTGAGCAAAATCAAGTAAATTTTCGCTTTCATAACCATAAGCTTGCAAATTTTTTAGCGTCCATTCTAATAAAATATAGG
The DNA here is from genome assembly GCF_051781005.1 of Anabaena sp. WFMT. Taxonomy (NCBI): domain Bacteria; kingdom Bacillati; phylum Cyanobacteriota; class Cyanophyceae; order Nostocales; family Nostocaceae; genus Anabaena; species Anabaena sp. WFMT. Next base: position 54,556 of record NZ_JBPWOA010000037.1, read on the forward strand.
GTTTGTTATTTTGAAGACACTTAGTAGAACCTTTTAGAGTTTGTAATTCAGCGCCTTCAACATCAATTTTGATAATGGATACCAAAGGAGAACCTATAGCTTCCCACTCACTATCTAAGGTTGTAACAGGAACAGTAATTTTTTTAGTAGGACCTGCTCTTTTTGTATCTTGGAAACCATCAAATGCACCTAATTCAGGTGATGCAATAGCAAAATCTAGCTGGCCAATAAAATCTCCAGCTGCTTTGCCTATAACTTGCCATCTATCTTGAAATTTACTATTTTCTCTTGTCAGAGTTAGAGAAGGGAGAGTATTTGGAGAAGGTTCCCACGACAAGACTTTTGCTGTTCGACACCGATTAAGGATAGGGATAGCCATTAACCCTATATTAGCTCCTACATCAAAGTAGAAAGTATTGGGTTTAATTAATTTAAGAAGTAATTCTGTATTTTTAATTTCATATATGCCTTGTTGACAGGCAAGTTCAAAGATTTTTGATCCTTGAGGGAAAAAAACTTTCGTTCCAAAGTAAGGAAATGAACCTGCAAAACCAGGACAACTTCCATATAACCATTTTTTGATTTTTTTCCGTAAAATTTTATAGTAATCTTTCATTGTTAACCTAACTTACTAATTCAATGCTATTCCAATTAAAAACTGGAGCAATGATTCCTTTACGGCTATTGCCATTAATAGAATTCCATAAAGGAGATACTCCGTGATCAAGAACTACTTCAAATTGTGCTACTGGTTCAGTTGAATTGACTATCCAGTAGAGATTATGCATTCCTATCCTTGGGTATATGTAGTATGTACCTCCATTTAGTAAACCAGATGGAATAGTACATCTCCAATGATTCAATCCTAATTTAATTCTTGGTACTATATGTGGTGAAACGTCAGTTTGATAACTTCTAAAAACTGTTATTCCTTCTTGAGTTAGTAAATCAAATCCAATACATAGTGCTGGATGATTTGTTTTGGTGATGAATTTTATGTCTATATAAAGATTATCGTGGCTAGAATAAATGCCCTTGGCATCAGCGTTATCACTACAAACTAGAATAGCTAATAGTTGAATTTCGCTATTTCCAAGAGCATTTTCTTCATTCCATTCGGCTGAACTACTAATTTTACTGGTGGCACTAAGATAGTGTGCAACCATAGCATTAGAATTGCCTATACCTATAAATTTACCTTCTTTAAGGTAAATTCCTGTAGTACAAAGAGACTGAAGAGCTTGCATATTGTGACTTACAAACAATACTGTTCTTCCCTCCTTTTCAGCTACATCCTCCATTTTGCCTAAACATTTCTTCTGAAACTGAGCATCGCCTACGGCTAACACTTCATCTACAATTAAAATCTCTGGTTCTAAATGTGCCGCCACAGCAAAGGCCAATCTAACATACATTCCTGAAGAATAACGCTTTACTGGTGTATCTAGAAACTTTTCCACCTCAGCAAACGCTACAATCTCATCAAACTTGCGTTTGATTTCGGACTTACTCATTCCCAAAATTGCACCATTCAGAAATATATTTTCTCTCCCAGTTAATTCACCATGAAAACCAGTCCCAACCTCCAATAAACTAGCAACTCTTCCTTTAATGTTAATGCGTCCCTTGGTTGGTTCTGTAATTCTACTTAAAACCTTCAATAGGGTTGATTTTCCCGCACCATTACGCCCAATAATCCCAACTCTATCCCCCTGCTTAATTTCAAAAGATATATCTTTCAAAGCCCAAAATTCTTCAAAGGCAGGATTTTCAGTTTTAGCGTTGGTATTGATTAAACTACCAAGAGATTTAATGTGATTAGTTATTACATCTCGTAGCGCAGTATACTGTTCCTGTTTTTGGTGTCCAATAATATATTTCTTACTGAGGTTTTCAATGCGAATAACTGTGTCTGACATAGGTACAAATTTTGTGGAGATAAACATTAACTTTGATCAAAGTTAATGATTCTCATATTATTACAAATAATTTAAATGAGAGAATTATAAACAAGCAGAAGAAGCAGAGATATTACTACATAAGATGTCGAATTTCTCAATTACTTTGGCCACGCTTTGTCCAATGTCTTCTTGTTCTGTCAAACACTCAACTTCTGGGTTTAAAGGTGGTTCATAGGGGTCATCAATACCTGTAAAAAACTTTATTTCCCCTTGACGCGCTCGTTTATACAAACCTTTAACGTCACGATCTTCACAAATTTTCAAGGCTGCATTGACATAAACTTCAATAAAATTATTGCCAATTTTCTGGCGTACCTCTTGCCGCACATCGCGATATGGTGAAATAGCAGAAATCAATACTACCACACCATTTCTAGTTAATAAATCAGCAACAAAACCAATTCGTCTAATATTTTCATCTCGATCTGCTCTGCTAAATCCTAAATCTTTGGTGAGATTTTGTCGAACTATATCACCATCTAAAACTTCGACTTTAATTCCACGACTTCTTAATTGTTTTGCTACTTCACTACTAATAGTGGTTTTGCCAGCACCACTCAATCCTGTAAACCAAATTGTTGCTCCAATATCTTTCATTTTTAACTCCTTGGTATCATTCGTATATCGAAGTTTATATTTGCAGCTTTTCTGCGGGTTTAACTTCTATTATTAGTTAGTTTTGGATGCAGAAATGTTGAATAGCTTAACAAAACTTTATATGGCGACATATAAGCATGATTTTTATCATGTTGTAGTTTTTACTGAGTCCCAATAATATGATTAATATTATTTTTGAAAGTAAATGTATCTAAATCACGTCGGCAAATCTCCTTTCCATCTTGCGAAAATACCAAATCCCACTAAACAATAGTGAAAATACGAGGAGCAAAGACAGAATAAAACCTGGTAAGTATAAATTTGATTCACCACCTAAAATTGCCCAACGAAAACCATCAATTACTCCTACCATTGGGTTTAATGAGTATATAAACCGCCACTGTTCAGGAACAAGGCTGCTACTGAATCCTACTGGTGATATGTACAAACCAAACTGCACAATAAAAGGTACTATATAACGGAAATCCCGATATTGAACATTTAATGAGGCAAACCATAATCCTGCTCCCATTGAAGCAGCAAAGGCAATACTAATGAATAAGGGTAGGGTCAAAATTCTCCAACTGGGTACGAAGTTGTACCATGCCATTAATGCTAATAAAATCATTCCCGAAATCATGAAGTCTACAAAGCTCACTACTACAGCACTTGTAGGTACTACTAATCTGGGAAAATAGACTTTGGAAATTAGGTTAGAATTGGTAGTCAGACTGGTGCTGCATTCTGAGAGTGAATTGGCGAAAAACTGCCAAGGTAACATTGCAGAAAAAACAAGGATGGGATAAGGCACACCCTGAGATGGCAATTTTGCTAATCGCCCAAACACGACTGTAAACACCACCATTGTTAAAAAAGGACGAATTAAAGCCCAAGCAATACCAATGCTTGTTTGCTTGTACCGAACTAAAATATCTCGCCATGCCAGGAAATAAAATAATTCCCGATAGAGCCAGAGGTCTTTCCAGTATTGTCCTTCGCTTCTTCCGGCTTCAATTATTAATTCTGGCTGAGAAGTGGTGTCTTTCATATCATAAATTTATTTACGCATATCTCAATCTACAGGTGCAAATGCAAACAGTTTTTAGCTGATCACCCAAAAATCTTTTATATTGTTGCCACCAACGATGTGGGAATTCCTGAATGTAAATTCTCCTACTGAAGGATTTCTATGGGGATTAATTACTCCTGTTGCTTGTTGCCAAAGTTCTGCTGGTGCTAATGACAAGTGATATACAGATTCACATTTATGGACGTGATACCATTTGGTATCCTGGCAATGCTCACACCAAAATGCTTCTAACCACTCCCCTTCTAGAGAAACTGTGGTTTTGGCAGCTACTAACATTAGAGCCTCTTTTCGTCTCATTCCTCTCTGCTGTAGTTGTCCTGCGTGTTCAGCAAACAGTCCGTATTTTTGACTGACGCTATCCATGTAAGAGCCATGTAATGGACAATAGATAGCTCGACGTTTAGAACGATTCCGATTTCGGTCACACCTTCTCTGCACTTCGGCCTCCTATATCAATTTTATACAAATAGATCACAAGAAGGTTGCGTTGGCAGGACTGAGATCAAAAAGACCATCAAAGCCCAACTCCTAATTTTAAAGTTTAGTTATTCGGTTTTTGAATCTAAGTTTTGTAAACCCGTTGGATATGTTGGCAGATTTGTGATCATTGGTATAGTGCAACCAAGATACTACAAATGGGACTTTTTCAGAACTCTAAGATATTGTTCAGCTATGATTTGCGGCGTAAAATTTGACTGTAAATACTGGCGAGAGGCTTTGCCCATAAGTTCTGCTAATTTGCGATCGCTATTTAGCAGGCGAATAAATTCAGCTAAAGCAGTACTATCTCCATTTTCCACACTCACCCCACACTTGCCATCAGCAATTAGCTGTCGTAAATAAGAATACTTTGAACAAATCACTGCTACTGGTCGTCCGGTGGCTAAAGCTGGGTAAAGCTTACTAGGAGCCACAAGACTTTCCATACCAGCTTCTACACTCACTAGAGATAGATCACAAGCTGTCAAGGAGTAAGGAAGTACTTGCTTATCTTGGTAAGGGAGAAATAGAAAATTTGTTAATCCTAGTTTATTCACCGCCTCAATAAAACGCTCTCTTTTTGCTCCACTACCAATGCAAACAAATTGAATAGGTTCGTCTTGTAGTTGTTTGGCAGTTTCTAAAATAGTTTCTATATCATGGCACCTGCCCATATTACCAGAATAGAGGACGGTGAATTTATTAACTAAGTTATGTTTTTTAGCAAACCAATTATTTTCTTTGTTAATTGGCACAATCAAGTTAGGGTCTCCCCAACTATGAATTACTGATACCTTATCGGCTATCTCTGGACAGATGGCGATGATTCTCTTTTTCATATCAGGACTAAGTACAACTAGTCCTTGAGACCTCCGCCAAATCATTTTGTTCAGTTCTCTCCACAACCCTGCCAGCCAATGATTTTTGGAGACTACTCCTAGTGCGATCGCAATATCTGGATAAAGGTCATAGATTAAGCAAACGTAAGAAACTCGAAAACACAGATGCGCTAGATATGCTGCTATGGGCAAAAAGGGAGGAGCAGAAGTTACCAAAAATACATTATGCTGACGGAAATTTCTGATAATATGTAGAAAAGCACGCAATGTAAATAGGACACCATTTACGGCTTTGCCTCGAATCCGCCCTGACCAAGCTTGTGTTGAACGCGATCGCTGAATACGAATACCACCTAATTGTTCAACAGCAGGTGCATTAGCTGTTGAAAATGCATATGCTGGCTGTCCTGTAAATACCTCAATATTTACTCCTTGTTTCTCCAAGTGTTTTACCAGTTCTTCAATCAACTGTCCTGTAGCAGCATAATCAGGTGGGAAAAATTCTGTGAGTATAGATACTTTTAATAAGTTCTCATACAAATTATCATCCGCTTGAAAAGTATCTGCTAAGTCTAGGGAAGATAGTGCTGGTGTGGTAAAATTTGTATTTTTATAAAATGGCTTACTCTCCGTACTTGATTGATTCGATATATTCAGTACGTCTGTATTTTTTGTAAAATCCTGATTCTGAAATGTTGTTGGATTAGAAGTGGTTGACTTTTTCGGCCAGAATGCCATGAGTATAGTTCCCTGTAGAAAAATTTGCGGCTTACAGGCAAGATCCACAGCGATTATCCGGTAAATATTTTTTCTTAATCGCTAATTGTTCTTGATCGAGTTGGTAGTAAGTTTTATCAAATGATAATACTTTACAAGACAACAGAGTTAATACCAGTTCCGGAAAAAAAATTGGCTATTAAAAAACTAAGCAGAATCACTGTCTTAAAATTAAAGCGCAAATTTTTAAACCCACTGGAGTAGGATAGCGTAAAAGTGGTTCTTTGGTGCATTTATTTTAGTAGGCAAGATAAAAAACATGGTCAAAAAATATCTTGTGTAATCGAAATAACATAGCAAACAACTTCATTAAATTTTCATAAATTTGTTATCCATATATAACAGAACTAATACTGTTTGAGAAAGTTCCCGTGTGATTTTTGTAGAGTATCGGATGTTAATGCGAAATAAACCGTAATTTTCCTGCTACTTGTCAGTACAAATAGATAAAGTAACCCTTTAAACAAATAGCATTGCCATAAATCACAATTAATTCAAAACTAACGCATTAATAAACTACGCCGCAAATTATCTAAAGCCGCGCATACACTCAGATGACGAATAAAAGATCGATTCCGTATCGTCCCAAACTTACACTCATAACTTTTTACCTCATTTCCTGGGCCGGCTAATCCAATATATACTAACCCTACTGGTTTTGTATCAGTTCCTCCAGTGGGACCGGCAATCCCTGTCACACTTAATCCCCAAGTAGTTCCCAGACGAGTTTTCACACCAAAAGCCATTTGTTCGGCTACAGTAGCACTCACCGCCCCAAATCGATCTAAATCTTCTGGGTTAACCCCTAACAAGCCGATTTTTACCGAATTGTCATAAGAAATTACCCCGCCCCAAAAATAATTAGAACTGCCAGAAATTTCTGTCAACATTTGTCCCAGCCCTCCACCTGTACAAGATTCGGCAACTGAAAGCGTTTCTCCTGATAAATGCAACAACTTACCAACAACAGAAGCTAAAGTGTCATCATCAGCACCGTAATAATCTAAACCAGCAATTTCCCTCAGTTGTTTTTCAATTGGTGCAATTAAATCCTCTGCTGTTGTTGCATTAGATGCTTTAGCAGAAATTCGTAGCCTGACTTCTCCCTTGCCAGCGTAGGGTGCTACTGTCGGGTTAGGTAAATTCAGATAAGCAGATACTTTTTCTGCCAAAGCAGATTCACCAATACCCCAAAATTTTAAACTCCGACTGTAAATAATTTCCTTGCCCCAACCTTGGCTTTTGAGAAAAGGTACTGCTGTTTCTGACCACATTCGGTGCATTTCACTAGGAACACCAGGAAAAGTAAAAATTGTTAACCCAGGACGGGGTTGCCAAATAATACCTGGTGCTGTTCCTGTAGGGTTGGGTAAAATTTCAGCACCTTGGGGAATTAAGGCTTGTTTGCGGTTACTGTGAGACATCACCCGACTGCGTTGGGAAAATTTCTGAGTAATGTCTTCAATAATATCGACATTTTCTACCAAAGGAACGCCAAAAAAATCAGCAATGGTTTCACAGGTAAGATCATCCGGTGTAGGACCAAGCCCACCAGTGAAAATTATAATTTGCACTCTGGAAGCAGCAATTTCTATAACTTGCTTTAGTCTTTCTGGGTTATCCCCCACTACAGTTTGATAGTAATGCGGAATGCCTAGCTGTGCTAACTGCTGGGCTAGAAATTGAGCATTGCTATTGAGGATATCTCCTAGCAGCAATTCAGTACCAACACAAATAATTTCTGCACTCATGAAATTTTAGATTTTAGATTTTAGATTTTAGATTGCATCCAGAATCCTTAAGATTGTCGAGACAATTTCCACACTCGCCAAATAGCATAACTCAATAAAGAGGTAGATGCACAGGCATAAGTCATCCCACTAGGAATGCCGACAATAGCTAAGGCTAAACTACCAACCCATAGAGTTAAAGAATAAATAAACAAAACTGTTAATCTGTGGGATAAGCCAGCATTTAATAGACGGTGATGCAAATGGCGTTTATCTGCTAAAAAAGGAGATTTACCGTGTCTTAATCGCGCTAAAATAACAGCTGACATATCAACAATTGGCACTGCTAAAATCAAATAAGGCAATAATACAGCCGTGAAAACGGGAATTTTTACTAACCCAATGACACCAACAGCCGCTATAGTGAATCCCATAAAATAAGATCCGCCATCACCCATAAATATTTGTGCTGGATTGAAGTTATAACGAAGAAATCCTAATGCTGCACCAGCTAAAGCTGCTGCTATTAAGGCTGCTGCTGGTTGGTGCATAAATAGAGATACTAACAGCATGACTACGGCAGCAATTCCTGTGACACCAGCAGCTAGTCCATCTAAACCATCAATCCAGTTAATAGCATTTACCATTCCCACCAGCCAAATAACTGTAATTGGAAAACTCAGCCAATCTAGATTAACTATGCCAATGGTGGGAATGGTAATAAAATCTATACTTACACCAACTTTCCATGCAGCAGCAGCGACGATTACTTGTATCAGCAGGCGTACTAAGGGGGATAGGTTGAATAAATCGTCTGCTAAACCGATCAGAAAAAAGCCTAGACCGCCTAAAGTGACACCCCAAATTTGCCATTCTTTTTCTGGTGGCAGATTCGCAAATCCTCCCAACCACCAGACAATTAATAGGGAGATAATAGTACCTGCGAAGATAGAAACTCCTCCCAGACGTACCATAGGATGTTGATGAACTTTTCGACTATCCGGTTTATCTAAGCGTCCACTTTTGATGCCAATATTTTTGACATCTGGTGTAGTCCAGAGAACGACTACTGCGGCGATCAGAAAGGCAATCAGATGATAAATCTGAGCAGGCATCAGTATTTTTAAGAAGAGGTTGGGATGACCAAAATTGTGTGAGGGTTTTGCCCGCAATTGTTATGCAAGATTTACTATGCTTGGGGGATTGATTAAATATGAGATTTTAAATTTGAGTTGGTGATCCCAAATCTAAAATCTAGAATCTAGAATCCCTTAAGCTAGAACTGGTAAGGGAATTTCTAGGTGAGGATATAAGGGAAAGCGATCGCACAATACTGCTACTCGTCGCAGACAATCTGCGGCTACTGTCTCAGAATCAGGGGAAAGTAAGCGATCGCTAATAATATCACCAATTTCCGTAAATTCTGCCACACCCAAGCCCCTTGTCGTCATTGCCGGTGAACCCAATCTCAAACCACTAGTAACAAAAGGTGATTCTGGATCAAATGGCACTGTATTCTTATTAGCGGTAATATTTACCCCACTAACAAGCTGATCTCCTTTCTTCCCCGTCATGCCGATAGAACGTAAATCTACTAGCATTAAATGATTTTCTGTGCCATTTGAAACTAATTTAAATCCCCGTTTTTGCAATTGGGTAGCCAAAGCACGAGCATTTTCAATCACTTGCGCTGAATAAGTGGCAAATTCTGGCTTCAGTGCTTCACCAAAAGCTACAGCCTTACCAGCAATTACGTGTTCTAATGGTCCACCTTGAGTACCAGGGAAAACTGATTTATCCAGCTTTTTACCAAGTTCTGCATTGCGGGTTAAAATCAAACCACCTCTTGGTCCGCGTAAGGTTTTGTGTGTTGTTGTTGTCACCACATCACAATAGGGAAGCGGGTTGGGATGATGACCAGTAGCGACTAATCCAGCAATGTGAGCAATATCTGCCAATAAGTAAGCACCAACTTCATCAGCAATGCTGCGAAACTTTTCAAAGTCAATCACACGAGGATATGCGGAATAACCACAAATCAGCAGTTTAGGACGTTCTTTCAAAGCCAACTCGCGGATTTGGTCATAGTCAAGTTGTTCTGTTTCTTGACTAACTCCATAGTGACGCACTTGAAACCACTTACCCGACACATTCACTGGTGAACCGTGGGTGAGGTGTCCTCCGTGAGACAAATCCATCCCCATAATTGTGTCCCCTGGTTCTAAGAGGGTCAGGAACACTGCAAAATTAGCCTGTGCGCCAGAATGGGGTTGGACGTTCGCATGAGCAGCACCAAATAACTGTTTGGCGCGGTCGATCGCTATTTGCTCGATTTTGTCAACAAACTCACAACCGCCATAGTAGCGTTTACCTGGTAATCCTTCAGCGTATTTATTGGTCAGTACAGAACCTTGAGCCGCCAATACAGCCGCAGAAGTAAAGTTTTCACTCGCAATTAACTCTAAGTGATCACGCTGACGCTGTAATTCTTGGTTAATTAACTCGCTAATAGCAGGATCGGCAGATTTAAGTAAGTCTGAGCTAGTCTTATTCACGTTTACTATCCTCTTGAAAATTGGTAAAATCTCAGCTTTTGTTTTCAGTACAGCACGGTATTAATAGTGTTATAGCTGTTCATTTAATATGCTTTGAGTGTTGACTTCTTTATTATTCAATGTCTAAACAATAAATGCTTTCGCGTATTAGCTTTGATCTTCTGCCTGTAATTCACTAACCATGAAAATATATGTATTATTTTTTACCATCAAAAATAAATATCTAAAATATATAACATACAATGAATTAAGGCGCAGTTACCAAAAATTTGTTATTTTCTGAATTTATGCCTTGATGCCAAAAGGAGCGATGGAGGTATTTGTGATGTTAGTCATTTTAACGGATGATCAAATCTTTGCCCCTGAACAGGTTTGCCAATCTTGTTGGCTTGCTAATAGTAGCGGAAAACCACGCTGGGGTGGGGGTAAACTGGTTTGTGGTCAAGCAATTCGCTCATTTACTGAGCAGCAGCCTGAACAGTATGAGTGCGTGATGGGCTTCCGCATTGCCCATATAAAATAATCTAATTTTCTAGCAATATCAAGCAACTGCGTTATCCTAAGCTCAAATAGCTCTTAAAATTTCATTCACAGGAGAACGCAATATGTCTTTGCGCGGGTCTACAACGGTTCCCGACCGAATTTTCGCTTCTTTACCTTATTTGCTGCCTTTGATTGAGGTATTTGCCTTTGGTCAGTTTTTGCTGAATGATTTTCCATTTTTAGGAATTATCTTTTTACCTCTACTGCCGTTGTTAAGGATTTACTATGGTGTCCGCTATGCTGGGCTGATTATTTTCTTTGCTTTATGGTTGTTAGTAGTGAGAAATGACAAAATCAGCCATTTTATTCGTTTCAACACTATGCAAGCAATCATTTTGGATATTGTTATATTTTTATGCAGCATCTTGACTGATATTGTGAAATTAGTCCCTGGTAGTGGATTTGCCATGCAAACACTGTACACAACTATTTTTATGGGAATAGTTGCCACAGTTATTTATTCTGTTGTCCAGTCTCTGATGGGTCGCTATGCAGAAATACCAGCAATTTCTGATGCTGTTTATATGCAAGTGCGCTAGGTGTAATAGCAATTTGGGATTTTTGCTGAACAGTTTTGACAATAAGCAGTTCCTCAAGTCTTAAAAAATAGTAACTATTCCAATATGGTGTTAACGGGCTGTAACTGTATTTTCAAGGCGACCAATACCTTCGATTTCTATCCGGATGCGATCGCCTAAATTTAAGGGGCCTACCCCAAAGGGTGTGCCTGTTAGCACTATATCCCCAGGTAAAAGTGTCATCACTTGACTAATGTAAGACACTAAAAAATCTGGGGGAAAAACCATCTGATCAATACAAGCAGATTGAACTGGGTGGGGATCATCATTCAAAAAGGTCTGCAATCTCGCTCCTGGATTTAATTCTCGGACAATCCAAGGGCCTAAGGGGCAGAATGTATCAAACCCTTTGGCTCTTGTCCATTGGGAATCTTTTTTTTGTAAATCCCTGGCTGTGACATCATTGGCAATGGTATAACCCCAAATTTTGCTTTGGGCTTGTTCTGGGGTACAGTCACAAGTGCGATCGCCTATCACTAATGCCAACTCACCTTCGTAATCTACCCTCTGTGACTGTTGAGGATACTTAATTTCTCTTTCCGAGGCGATCACAGATGTAGATGGTTTAAAGAAAATTAGCGGTTCATCTGGTACGGGAGTTCCCATTTCTGCTGCATGATCTGCATAATTCTTACCTACAGCCACAATCTTAGAAGGAGAACAGGGAGCCAGAATCTCGTATTTGTCTGATTCCAAAATTAAATCAGTGGGTTGTCCATCCAACCAAGGTGGAGCATCCAGCACTTCCACATTGAGGGATAGTTGCAGCAACCCGTAGTAAATTTGTCCTTCTTGACTTTTAACTCGCACATAGCGTTGCGCCATAACAATTGATTAATATCCTTAGAGATCCAAATTCAGGCAGATTTGGCTAATGGTTTATAGCAGTCAGCAGTTAGCTTGTAAGAACGCTTGTATTATCAGGAGTCGAGAATTTGGGCTTTTCCTCATTACCCTGGCAATTGCTATAAATTGAAAACTGGTAAGATTATAGGATAAATGCTGAAAATGCCGTGACTTTGCTCCGGGAATTACCACCAGCATCAAAACTTATCTGGCTCTATGTTGTGTTATTATTAGGATTCCTTGTTGCTTCAGATGTTAATTTGTATCAGCAACGTTGAAATTTACTAGTATAAAGTAACATCAGCAGCCGTTTTGTCCATAAGGTAACTAAAGATAAATGACCACAGTTTACGAGACAATGTACATCCTGCGTCCTGACTTGGGAGATGAGCAGGTAGAGCAAGCAGTTGCCAAATATCAGAATTTGTTCATTGAACAAGGTGCTGAAAATATTGAAATTCAAAATCGTGGCAAGCGTCGTCTTGCTTATGAAATCAATAGGCATCGTGATGGTATCTACATTCAATTGAACTACACTGCACCTCCAACTGCGATCGCACCAGTCGAACGCGCCATGAGATTGAGTGAAGAAGTGATTCGCTACATGACCATTAAGCAGCAGATCCGTAAAGAAAAATCAGAACCAGAGGCTGTAACTGCCTAAAAAGATGGCTCAGTGAGGAATTTTCCACAAATTCCCCATAAAAAGATCCTAGTCATATTTTCTGTCAGGCAGGCTATATGCTTAACCTACAGAAAATTTTTTTATTGAATTACTCATTAATCAGAACTTTATAGATTAAATTGCGTATTTTAACAGTTGTCAAATTCTCTTAAATGCGATATTTTTTTCATGAAATCATACCGCACATTTTTTCCCATAACATAATTAAGGTATAGGAAAAAACATAATAGGCGAGAATGCAACTTTTTTTAAACCATGACTTCTAAGGATGGTGAGAAATAAAATTTTATACAAAAAAGCTTAAACACCTTGTTTTCTAGTATTAAAATTGCACCTCCCATCAAACAAGGCTATGAAAAAAGGCGTACAGCCTCTCAAATATATCCTTTGTTGTTTGTATTTTGCCTCGCCATAAGATAGCAAAATTCAGTATGTGATTACTTCCCCAAGTACTTGCCAAAGGTAGTATCATCGCAGTTATACCTAAGAGATGTAAGCCACTGTGAGCCAATCAGACACCCCCGACATCCAAACTCTTTCTACTGAAGTATCGCAGTTGCATCAAGAATTGCAACTTCGAGATCAATTAGTGCAACAGCTATCTCAAGAACTGTTCCGGCTTGTAAAGGGTAATACTAGTTTTATCCCTCAACGATCTGAACCTGAGTGCGATTTGAGTCAATTAGAGGCTTTAAGAGAACAACTTCAAGCTGTCGAACAGCAAGTAACGTTCTACCAAGAGCAAATTACATCTCGTGATCAAGAAATACACCAATTGCGACAATCAGTCCAAGAACTAACTGATCGTAGTCGGATGTTGGAGCAGGTAGTACAAGAATTACCCCAAATTTATCGTCGTAAATTTGAGGAAAGAATGACTCCTGTCAGAGATAAGGTCGCAATGCTACAACGAGAAAATCGTCAATTACAAGCAGAGCTACAAAGTGTAAGTTATCGGTTAGCACTAAAAACTCGCCACGCAAGTCATAGCGGTATTGATCTACCAAATTTTTCTAGTCCCATATCCGGACAAAGTAATATATCCACTCCTCAAAATGCCTAAGCTTATTAAGCTATAACTTGGTAGGGACTATTAAAGAGGGGCAATAACACCTAGAAAAGCATATTGACAGTTTGTAATTTTATAGACAAGTTTACAAAGTTAATTTTCCAGGTGTGAAACTGAATGAGATGACCACTAACCCCTCTATCCCCTCGTTTTGCTATTTTTCCCCTGAGCAAAATCGAGATTTAAGCTGCTGTCGATAGACTTTGCTCATTGACGCTAGAAAATATATCTTCGTAATTATTAACTATTTCAAACACTGAATCCAACTTAGTAAGTTCCAAAATTAACCTTACAGGTGCTTTCACGTTGCAAAGAACCAAGCGACAACCACTTTGACGTACGGCTTTTAGACCTTGCACTAGAGGGACTAAACCAGAACTATCCATAAAGTCAACTTCTGCTAGATCAATAACCCAGAGTTGGTCAGCTGAGGGGGTTACTCCAGCCATTTGTTCGCTCAAGTCAGTACCAACCTCTAGGTCTATGCTTCCTTGGGGTTTGAACAAAATTACTTGGCTTTCTTGTGTAAGAGTCATGAATTTAACCGGGTATTTGAACTGGGTTTGAAATGTTGATAATGCTGGCTTTATATCAAAATTGATTAATTCTCAACAGTGGAATTACTGTTTTTAACCGATTATTTGGGACTTAATACAATTATAGCTCATCCGAGTTGCTACAGTAATCATGTCATATAATTTTTGATACATGAGTCTAGTATAGGCATAAATGCTTGGGGATTTCAGTAGCGAACTTAACAGTTACAAAATTCTTATAATCCGTATGTAGTTTTATAACTTTTTTATAAGTAAATATTAATTTAAGTAAATATTAATTATTTATGTAAAATACAAAGCAATTGATTTCTTGTCGCGTCTTGATTGACACCCTCACCAAAAACAAGCCAATATATATTAAAAGTAAAAATTTGTAAAGTCGGCGGTGCTGGATGTCTTTTGAGCTAATTTCACTAGAAAACATCCAAGAATTTGCTCAATCTTACGGTTATTGGGCAATTTTTTTAGGAATTTTGCTCGAGAATTTGGGTCTTCCTCTTCCCGGTGAAACCGTAACTCTAGTAGGTGGTTTCTTAGCTGGCAGTGATGAACTAAATTACTGGCTAGTTCTGGGTGATGCAGTTGCAGGTGCTGTCATTGGCGGTAATTGTGGCTATTGGATTGGTAGGGTTGGTGGTTGGCCGTTCCTGCTACAAGTGGGCAAGATATTCCGCATATCTGAAGTGAGATTGCTAAGTATTAAAGAGCAATTTAGTGAAAATGCGGCTAAAGCTGTATTTTTTGGTCGCTTTTTCGCCTTATTGAGAATTTTTGCTGCACCACTTGCTGGTATCGCTGAAATGCCTTTCGGTAAATTCTTGGTATACAACTTGGCTGGGGCAACTACTTGGGCTAGTGCAATGGTGACTTTAGCTTTTTTTGCAGGCAAAATTGTTTCCCTAGAGCAATTAGTTGCTTGGGTAAGTCAGTTTGCAATTTTGGCATTACTGATTTTGGTGGCTGTGATTGTTGTTCCTATTTGGTGGGAATCTCGTCAAGTTAAACATCAGACTGGGGATTAGGGATTAGGGAATAGGTAATGGGTAATTACGTTTTATCACCTATTACCTATCACCCATTACTTTTGTTATCGGTTGCTTTGCGCCCAGATGCGAGTGGGGAGTCCCCAGACGTAGATAAAGCCTTCTGCTGCTTTATGATCAAACTTGTCATCAGCACCGTAGGTCGCTAAGTCTGGAGTGTAGAGAGAGTTATCACTCCAACGACCAACTATAGTGGCATTACCTTTGAACAATTTTAAGCGCACAACACCAGAAACTCGTTCTTGTGTTTGTTGAATAAAAGCATCTAATGCGGCTTTAAGTGGGCTGTACCACAAGCCGTTGTATACCAATTTGGTGTAGGTTTCTTCAATACCCCGTTTGTATTGACTGACATCGGCCGTTAATGTGAGGCTTTCTAAATCACGATGGGCATTAATTAACACTATCATCGCTGGTGATTCGTAGATTTCCCGCGATTTGATGCCTACTAAGCGGTTTTCAATCATATCAATCCGCCCAATACCGTGATTTCCTACTATCTGATTGAGTTGTTCGATTAACTCAACTGGGTTTTTAGATGTACCGTTGATTGTGGTAGGAAGACCTTTTTGGAAACCAATTTCTAGATATTCTGGCTCGTTAGGAGTGTCTACTATGGCTTTGGTCATTTCATAGATTTCTTCTGGTGGTTCAACAGTTGGATCTTCCAACGTACCAGCTTCAATACTGCGACCAAGCAAATTTTTGTCAATACTGTAGGGAGAAGATTTTTTTACTGGTGTAGGAATGCCAAATTGCTCACCATAGGCGATGGTTTGCTCACGGCTCATTCCCCATTCTCTCGCTGGTGCGAGTATCTTTAAATTGGGATTTAGGGCTGTACAGGAGACATCAAAACGTACTTGATCGTTACCTTTGCCAGTACAACCGTGAGCGATCGCATCAGCACCATATTTTGCAGCCGCTTCTACTAAGATTTTAGCAATCAGTGGACGAGCAAGGGCTGTTCCCAGAGGATAGCGATTTTCATAGAGGGCGTTGGCTTGAATAGCGGGAAATGCGTACTCTTTCACGAAGCTATCTTTGACATCCGCTACAAGGGATTCACTTGCACCCGATTTCAGCGCTTTTTCTCGAACTGGCTCTAATTCATCTCCCTGGCCTAAATCTGCTGCTAGGGTAATTACCTCTTCCACTCCCCACTCTTGCTTCAGGTAGGGAATGCAAACAGAAGTATCTACTCCACCAGAATATGCCAGAACAACCTTTTTGGCGCGACCCATTAGTTTCTCCACTTAGGAAAACAAACAATGAGTCATTATTATAAGATATGTAGGTGAAAAACCCCTCTTCAAAAATTACTTCTCAAAAATACGGTAAATATATTCTCGTTTATTTTCAATTCATTACCAGCCCGATCTGTTCCATAGTCATACTCATTATTTCTCCAGGATAGGTTGAGTGTAGGACTATTCTGATTTGTGCCGAGTCTCAATCGCGCTCCAGCACCATAGACAGAACGAGCAGCATTTTCATTCACAGGATTATAATATGCAGATAATGAAAAATTATTGCTAAATTGAATACCAGCACTTGTTACCAAAGTATTCTTAAGTGAATCGGGCAAAACATCCCCAAAATAGTTAGTTAAACCAAACCAAACATTACCTAAATTCACTCTAGCTCTGACTGTAATTGAATTTACAAAGTCATTGGGGCGAGTTTCTCGATCAAAAGCATAATTAACTCCAGTGGATAGCACTAAATTACTATTTCGACTGAAGGGTATACGTTTACCAACACTACTTGTTACTTGACTGTAGTAATCAACATCTGGATTAATATAACCAATCACACCCCCAGAAAAATTCCATCCATTTAAAGTATTTTTAGTAAAATCTACTCCACCATAAGCCTTAATTTCGTCTGCACCTATTACACCTGTATAATATCTCAATGCTTCCTGTGTCCCTGTGATATTTCCTGTGAAACTCAGATGTGGAGCATATTTTGTTTCTTCTCTATATCTGTTAGATGTGACATTATTAACTTCTTGATTGAGAATTGTGACATAAACCTGAGTATGGAAATCTTGTAAGTCGAGTGTAGAAACCACTTGATTGTTAATATTAGCAACAAAACTTACATTAGAACCATATCCCCCCTCCCCACCACCAGAAGATAAAACTGTCTGGGTTCCAGTTTGTTCAAAACGAGTAGTGATATCAGACCTGCGTTTGATCACAGGTGATGCACCTAACCAAATACCATTAAACGTCGCAGCAGGTACTTGTCTCAAATTTTCTGCTTTTGGTGGCACACTCTGCGCTCTACCAATTCCCCCATGATAAGCAGTAAAACTATTGGCAGGAAGTCTGACATTATTCGCAGCTAAAAACAGATTATTGTTGACATTTGAGTTAACTTTATTTTCTGAACTAGAAATATTAGGAACAATATCAGGCAACAAAATATATCCCAATTGTAAAGCCGTATTTAATAAAGTATTCTCATCATCTAAAATGAAACTAAACCCCCGTATCGTCCGACCCACTACAGCTTCACGGTCATTAGCTTTAACAATCTGTCTAACTCTAGAATAAGTTGCTACGGGTGTATTATCTATTTCTTCTCTTCTGGTTATAGACAGTTGATCTCCAGTACTATTACCAGCAAATGAACCTGTGTTAGGCATATACAAGTTTATACCAATTTCTTGACCATTAGCCCCAGATTGAAACCCCGGTTGGCGAAGTGCAAGTACTGTTTCTGGTTCTACCACATCACCGAATTTTGAAGTTTGAAAAATTCGCCTTGGCATTAAGGTATCAGGGTTAATATCAGCAGATTTTAAACCAGGAATATATGTGCATACTTGGTCTGGATGACTACCAGGTAAGATACATGAACCTGTCATGCTGAATTGGAGGTGTGTACCCAATACAGTGAGTGGTTCTTGGAAATTCACAGTAATTTCTCGGCTTCTTCTTACCGTTTGTAATTGTAAATATTCTCCTGTTTGATCTACAGTAAAAATATTATCCTTCGTCATATTTTCTTGAACTTGTCCACCGAGTTTGACAAGTCCATTAACATCAAAGATAGTATTTTGGGTATTACCGAAACTAGAACCGACGTTGAATTGTCTCGCAGTTAAATGATTTATAAAAGTTCCATTTAGTGGAATAGTAGTTGTCCGGGGATGAATTTTTTGATCATTTGCCGTTCTAGGGTGAATGATATATTCTTCTTCAGCTTGGGGTGTTGTTTCTGTTGGTAATTTTTGATCAATGTCCAATTCATCAACTCGAGGTTGAGGATCTACAGGAGGATCTATTGGCTCTAGTTGCTTGTTCCTAGATTCTGCTTGACTAATTCTATTGGGAGTACAAAACTTAACTTGATAGTTAGTTTTTGCTAAATCTGTGACTGCGGTAAATTCTGTTTGTTTAGCATTGCTAGGAATACAAGATGGAACTAGAGAATTAGTATTGATTAAATCTGTTACTTGTGTCTGCTGCATCGAATTAGATAAAGATGCTTGCAATTGATTTTCTGAATCCGACGAAATTATAAAAGATTCCAAATTAGCAATTAAGGCAGAAGTATTTTCAGATTTAGAGGTTGTTGATAATTCTGATTTATGATTGATATTATTAATTTTCTCTAGTTCTAATGTGCTTGTGGATACATCTGCATGAACTGTTTTAGTAAAGCATATTGTTACTGAACTAAATAATAATACAAGCGCGAGCTTTAAATTTTTGCGCCACAAAACTAGCATATGCATGGGTAATATACCTGCAATAAACACCCGGTCTTATTAGATTTTTTAAAATTGCTGTTCTTTATCTTAAATTCAACCCACAAATAAATCTGGGGGCTTCTAGCATCAAAGAATTATTGACCATAATTTTTGATTTCAAGGTAACGAAAGAATGTTCCAACAATTGTGGATGGTAATTCTATTGATTGACAGAATAAGGTAGAGACACGCACAAATCATGCCTCTAACAAATTAAGGAAGTGGTTAAATTCTAGATGACTGAGCTAAACACTACTAGAATTGGTTGAGAGATCATGCTCTCTATCCAATAAATGATTTAGGAGTTTGACAAACTAGAAACCAGTTTCAACAGATCCGATGGGGGTTTCTGTGAAGGTAGCGATAGAGTTAGCTTGGCTGCTTCCTAGAGCAGTATCTACACTACCTTTAAGAGTAATGTTGTTGTAAGTTTCGACTTCAGAAGCTCCATTGTCTGAGAAGGAAAAATAACCATTGTCACTGATTAATTCGATTACGCCGGCGCTTCCCAACGCAGATGCTGAGACAACGCCAAAGTTACCGGTAGCTGTAGCAGCCGCATCATTTTTACCAACAGCACCAGCAGCAGCCATTTCAGTTACTAAGCCATTAGCGTCAAGTGTAGCTGCTACTGCTCCAGCAGCACCGCCTTCACCAGCAGAAGCTACGGAACCAAAGCCAAATACACTAGCGGAAACAGCAACTAATGCGATCGCTACTTTTTTGTTCAATTTCATTGATTTATATTCCTATTATTGAAACTTTAACGTACTTACAATTTACGCTTCCTAATATCTGTGCTGCCAATAATTTCACTCTTTTTAGTTACTGTTAAAGCAAGTGACTTTATCAACACAAAATGTTGAATTCAAGATGTGATTACCATTCAGTATCTAAAGTGAAAAACGTTATGTTTCAGCACAATTAAGGTTAAGTTTAAGTTAAACTTTGTAGTGCGTAAATCTTATAACAGAGTCATATTACTTAAAACTCAATATTTAGTCAAGCCGTTAAAAACAATTTTCAGTAATTGTTTTCTTTAACTAAAATATATAAAATTTCTATTTCTGTTTTGTAACTACTTAAAATTAAGCTAAGACTAACAAAAGATAAAATTTTAGTTTTTATAGCGGTATCACTTGAATTAAATATACTCAAAATGGCTTAATTATTTGATGTTATTAGTAGGGGTTGATCATCGCGCTTTACCCCTACACGTCTAGGTTTTTTCGTAATCTTATAAAAGTTTAATGCACCAAAAAAATAGGGTACATTTTTATTCATGCACCCTAATACTTAAAATGGTTTACTTACAATTCCTGTAGAGAAATTATATAAAACCTCTCTACAATCTTTCTTGGAGATGTCTATTTATATTTAGTGACTAGTTTTAACTAGCAGTGCATCAATAGATTAAGTACCAATGATGCCACCGTCATTTTTTGTGATTACTACTGTTGCAGAACGGGGACGACCTTGTGGTCCATAACCTTGGCTATTTGGCCAGTTGCTATGAGTTGTAGGATTAGCAACAGTTCCGCTATCGCCTGGGTGCTGAATGTTAACGAACATAGTTCTGTGATCAGGTGTAGTGATCACACCAGTCACTTCACAATCTGTAGGAGCAGTTAAGAATCGTTTAATCTCTCTTGGGTCATTAGGGTTGGCACAAACCATTGAGTTACTGCCGATGTTGGCATAAGTCCCTGTACCATCACCTGCCTGATCAGTTTGAATCCACAGACGACCGTAGGAGTCGAACCAAAGACCATCTGGTGAGCCAAAGTCGTCACCATTGATATTGCCTTGACGAATTGGATCGGGGTCTTTCTTGTCGCCAGCCAAAACGTAAATATCCCAATTGAAAGTGGTAGCGGCAACACTACGTCCAGCTTCGCGCCAACGGATAACATGACCGTAAGAGTTATTAGGACGTGGGTTAGCAGCATCAACAGGGGGACGTGCAGCACCTCCTGAGGTTGTGCCGTCTGGGTTGTTCACAGAGACAGGTTGTGTTCCGCGACGAGAGTTGTTGGTCAATGTGCAGTAAACTTCAACTTCATTGAATCCACGAATGCGGGGGCGGACACCAACCCACTCTGGGCGATCCATCATTGTCGCGCCAACTCTATCCGCAGCCTGTCTGGTTTTAACCAATACTTCAGCTTGGCTGTCAAATCCATTTGCTGGTGTCAAACCACCTTGACCCCATACCAAAGGTAACCATTGACCGGTACCGTTGTCATTGAACTTAGCAACGTAGAGAGTACCGTGGTCAAGTAAATCCCGGTTAGCAGTCCGAACATTGGGATTGTATTGTCTAGAGCAAACGAACTTGTAGATATACTCGTTGACGTTGTCGTCACCCATGTAGAAAGCCAGAACATTGTTGTCGTCAACAACATATTGGGCGCTCTCGTGTCTGAAACGACCCATAGATGTGCGCTTAACTGGCATACTATCAGGATCATAAGGATCAATTTCGACCATCCAACCGAACAAATGAGGTTCCAGGGGATTGTTGTAAGCATCAAAACGTGGATCAACCACAGGCCAGCGATAACTAGACGCTGAAGGAATACCGTGCCGTCTTTGTCCGTTGAGAATATCAGCCTTTTTACTAGTTAGACCAACACTTGCGAGAGCATCGTTATTTACATCAGCAGATTGGCCAGAAGCAAATGTCTGGTTAGCAAAATAGCCTTGGAAGTTCTCTTCCGCAGTCAGGTAAGTACCCCAGGGAGTTACACCGTGAGCGCAGTTATTGAGAGTACCATAAGCGGTGTAGCCATCGTTGATGCCAATTTCAAAAGATCCATTGGGTTGAATGGAAAACTTCTTGGATTTCATCAAAGGATGACCCGCAGCAGGACCAGAAACTCGCATCTCTGTGTTACCTGTAATACGGCGACCATAGCGAGAATTGCGATCAACACTCCAGCTATTGCCAAATCTGTCTTTAGATATTTCTTGAACAGATACACCATGGGCTGCTTGAGATTTTCTTGCTTTCTCAATCGTCATGGTCTCGTTGCTTGTATTACCATCGACATGAAGGAATTGCTCTTGGGTATATTCGTGGTTAACACACAGTAGCCCACTATTATTGTAAGCATTACCTTCAACAGCTACTGGCAAACCTGCTGTCCGGTTGAGAAAGCTTCGTCCGGGTAAGGGGAAAAAGTGCATACCATCATGGTTTTCCCCGACTTGCTTTTCCTGTGCCGCAGCATTTTGGGAAGCATCTGGTAACCAGTTTGGCGCACCGGGCATAATGGGATCACCCCAAGCAGATAAAACTCTGGCTGTGTAGCCTTTAGGAACAGTAACGAGATCCTTTTGTAACAGTCCTGTTACTGGGTTGCGGAGATTTGGCTCGATGCTCTCGAAGCCAATACCAGCAAAGCCAAGTCCAGCCGGAACTGGCGCTGCTTCTACGGTTTGGAGAAAACCACCGAGGGTCATATCACCTAGCACGGTCATTACTGAAGCACCTACAGCCGTAGTGATGAAACGTCTGCGTTTGATGCTGACACGATCAATCACATCAAGGATTGATTCGTTACTAGATGGGTTAATGGTTATATCGTTTTTCGGGTGCTGATGGCCTTTCATTCTCGATTCTCTACTTTAAAGTTTACACGGTTGCGATCGCAATCCAAATCGAAACGTGAGAAAATACGGTGATAAAAAGTGTGTATTTACAAGACTTTCAGCCATTTTCTTGCTCACGAATGATTGAGGATTGCTATATTTAGTTAATTTCTCACTAGCAGGATTCAGTCTAGTAAAGAAAAACTCTACAGATTTACAGAAATTTTGCTGATATTTTCTTGACTTTTAACAGCCAGGAACCTTTAGTTAATAACAGGTTAAAATTGATAGTGAGCTTTAGTTAATAACAGGTTAAAATTGATTTTTGCTGCTCACACACGCAAAAATTATCAAGTCCATCTCAATTTAAGTAACAAGCATTAATATCAGGTTATATATTGATTAATTCTAATTTATCAATCAGTATTTTCTCAGTTGAAATACCATTTATTGTCCAACATATTATTTCTAATATACGTGTATTTTGCTGTATAAAGATTAGAGAAAATCTTTCTAACACAACTTTAGTAAGTTTCTCAGTCTGAATTTTTCTACTTAAGAAGTATTATCAATAAAAATATTTTTCAATAATAAGTTTGTTCAATAATTCCTAGAAGACTGCATATAATTTATCTAACTGTGAATTAATTCTTTCAAAAAATCTATCTTTACTTCGATGCTTTAGCGAAAATTTTAAGCTTTCATTTATCAGCAACTTAAAATTAATGAAACTAAATTTGACTCTTTGACTCTATAGTTAAGTTTAAAATTTTCATGAATGTTGTGTATTTGCTTTCTGATACAAGACTTGCGTAAAAGTCACGGAAAAACTATCCATAGAGGATACAGAGAAGTCAGTGCTATGCGAGAGTTCTCCCCGTTGTAGCAACTGACGCGATAGTTATAAATAGGAGTTTGAGCAGTTTTTCACGTAAGTCCTAATTCCAGTTACATTTGAAACCAAAGGATTTCATACTATTTTGTTACAAATCCCCTGCTCCCTATTACCAAATTTAGATCAGGAACAGTGAAAAGTACTCTGTTGTCCTATCCTGGAAATGGATAATTTTGTTGTGGGTGAAACTGTGTTTTTCAGCGTTGTTATACCAACTTACAATCGTCTGCCTATTTTAGAAAAGTGCCTCCGCGCTTTGGAGGTGCAAGATTTGAGTACATCAAGTTCTGTCACAGGTTATGAAATTGTCTTAGTAGATGATGGTTCTACTGATGGCACTTTAGAATGGTTAGCAGCACACAAAGAAGAATTTCTTCATGTACGATGTTTTCAACAAAACCACGCTGGGCCTGCTGCTGCTCGTAATTTGGGGGTAGAAAAAGCACTGGGAGATACAATTATCTTTATTGATAGCGATTTAGTGGTTTTATCTAATTTCCTACAAGCTCATACAGATGCTTTAGTGCAGGGAAGGGAGAAACTAGGAAACGACAGCTTTTTTACCTATGGTGCAGTAATTAACACTTGCAATTTTGATAACCCCACCGCAGAACCTTATAAAATCACAGATTTTTCTGCTGCTTTTTTCGCTACAGGTAATGTGGCAATTCCTAAACATTGGTTAGAGAAAGCAGGTTTATTTGATACTGGCTTTCAACTTTATGGTTGGGAAGATTTAGAGTTAGGGGTAAGGTTGAAAAATTTAGGTTTACAACTAATTAAATGTCCTGAAGCAGTTGGTTATCATTGGCATCCACCTTTTAGTTTACAGCAAATTCCTAAATTAATTGATCAGGAAATTCAACGCGGACGCATGGGAGTTTTGTTTTATCAAAAACATCCTACATGGGAAGTAAAAATGATGATTCAAATGACTTGGTTTCATCGTTTGTTATGGGGAATACTTTCTTTAAATGGTGCGTTAAATGAAAGAACGATGGCTCCGTTTTTGCAATGGTTAATTGATTTGGGTAAACCGCAGTTGGCTTTGGAAATTGCGCGGATTTTCTTGAATTGGTATAATGTTAAGGGTGTTTATGCTGCTTATGCTGAAATGCAGGGTAAATAATTTTATCACGCAGAGACGCAGAGGCGCGGAGAGAGAAATGCAAGAGGTCTAATGAGAATGTTGAGATGATCAACTAAAATTATGAGAGTGAAATTATGAATCAGTCTAATTCTAATAATGGTAATAATAAGCAAAGTCTAAAAGGAATTACAAGAATTTCTGTCAGTGGTTATAAGTCACTTTATGATGAGTGCAGTATTGAAGTACGTCCTTTAACAATTTTGGCTGGTGCTAATAGTTCGGGTAAATCAAGTATTATGCAGCCTTTATTGTTGATGAAACAAACTCTAGAAGCAACTTATGATCCTGGTGCTTTGTTACTCAGTGGAGCTAATGTTAAGTTTACCTCAGTGGAACAATTCATTTCTAAAGTACCTGGTAGAGAACGTAACGATGAGTTTACAGTTCAGATGGAAATAGATAATAATCAATCTGTAAAAAATATATTCAAAAAATTCCCTCAACAAACAGTTCAATTAATGAGAACAATAGTTAAACAAGATGAGAAAACAACTTCTCTTTCAGAGAGTATGTTACCAGAAAATGTAGTTAATATATTGCCGGAAAAATATCATGATATTTATGAACTTATTAAAGAAACAGATTCATTTAAAGATGAATTATTTTTTATAATTGATAGGAATAGATGTTTTTTTGAATTTGCACTATATGATTTAATTAACCAAAAGAAATTTACCAAGGGCAATGCCTTTTTTATTCCTACATATCCTAATAACACTGAAATTTTTGGTGGATATATTAGAGAAATAATACACCTGCCAGGACTCAGAGGTAATCCTGAACGTAACTATCAGACGACAGCTATAGGTAGCGCCTTTCCTGGTACATTTGAAAATTACGTTGCTAGTATTATCAATCACTGGCAGAAACCTAGAGATAAAAGTCTTCAAGAGTTGGCTGATGCACTGGAAACTCTTGGGCTAACTTGTAAAGTTCAGGCTAAACAACTTAATGATACACAAGTTGAGCTTCGAGTTGGTCGTCTACCACGAAACGCTGATGCTAAAGATGATATGGTCAATATTGCTGATGTTGGTTTTGGTGTTTCCCAAACTTTGCCTGTTTTAGTCGCTTTGTTAGTAGCAAAACCAGGACAGTTAGTTTACATTGAACAACCAGAAATACATTTACATCCCCGCGCTCAAGTTGCTATGGCGGAAATATTAGCTAATGCAGCAAAACGTGGAGTAAAAGTTGTTATAGAAACTCATAGTGATAGATTAATTTTAGCAATTCAATCTTTAGTTGCTGAGGGTAATTTATCGCCAGATTTAGTGAAACTTCATTGGTTTACACGCCAAGAAGATGGTATAACAAGAATCAATAGTGCTGATTTAGATGAAACTGGCGCTTTTGGTGATTGGCCAGAAGATTTTGGTGATATATCTCTACAACTAGAAAATCGTTATTTAAGTGCTGCCGAAGCTCGTTTAATGCAAGGTATACATGGGAGCTAAAGTAAATTCTAAACGTTTGGTTATTGATGCTTCCGTGGCTCGTTCTGCTGGTGATGAGGGAGCTACTTATCCAAAATCAGTTCACTGCCGTCAATTTCTCTTAGCAGTTTTAGATATCTGCCACCAAGTTGTGATGACACCAGCTATAAAAGAAGAATGGGATAAACATCAATCAAAATTTGCTCTAACTTGGCGACGACAAATGGTAGCGAAGAAAAAGTGTCACTATTTGAAAGTATCAATAAATGATAGTTTATGGACTCAAGTAGAAAGTATGGCTGCCAATGTGAGTAATAAAAGAATTGCAGAAATGACTAAAGATTTATGTTTAATTGAAGCAGCACTAGCAACAGAGAAAATTGTTATATCATTAGATGATAATACAGCTAGAAAGTTTTTTAGTGAGGCGGCTGTTAAAATCGACGAACTCAAAGATATTATATGGGTTAATCCCGATAAAATTGAAGCAGAGCAGCCGATTGAATGGCTAAGAAATGGGGCTGAAGCAGAAAGCGATCGCTTACTAATCAACTATAACCACGATTAGTAAGGTGCGTCAGTTGTGTAGATTATGATAGAAAAATCGAGGCATCCCTTCAACATACGCCACGATTGTGCTACCCTAGTAAAGTTAATTAAAAATTCCGCACATCCGGGGATTCGGGTGTTTCCGTTATGGAAATGCGCCTGGGTGGAGGTTTAACCCGAATAGGAGTTACAAAAATGCCTGTTGTTTCATTGGCTCAAATGATGGAGTCGGGGGTTCACTTTGGACACCAAACACGACGTTGGAACCCAAAGATGTCTCCCTACATCTACACTTCTCGCAATGGTGTACATATCATTGACTTGGTACAAACTGCCCAGTTGATGGATAATGCCTACAACTATATGCGATCGCAGTCTGAGCAAGGGAAGAAATTCCTGTTTGTGGGTACAAAGCGCCAAGCAGCAGGAATTATTGCTCAAGAAGCTGCTCGTTGCGGTTCTCACTACATTAACCAACGTTGGTTAGGTGGAATGCTCACCAACTGGGCGACAATCAAAACCAGAGCAGATAGGCTCAAAGATTTAGAACGTCGAGAAGAAAATGGCGCACTAGATTTATTACCCAAGAAAGAAGCTTCAATGCTGCGTCGGGAAATGACCAAGCTGCAAAAGTACTTGGGTGGGATTAAAAATATGCGGAAAGTACCTGATGTTGTGATCATTGTTGACCAACGACGGGAGTATAACGCAGTTCAAGAATGCGAAAAATTGGGTATTCCTATTGTCTCCATGTTGGATACAAACTGTGACCCAGATGTAGTAGACATTCCTATCCCAGCTAATGATGACGCGATTAGATCAATTAAGTTGATTGTCGGCAAATTAGCAGATGCTATCTATGAAGGTCGTCACGGTCAGCTAGAAGCGGAAGGCGATTATGACGATTATGAAGGCGCTGAGGGCGATTACGACTATGACGAAAGTGAGTACACTGACGCAGTAATTCCCGACGAAGAAGAGGAAGAATAAGCCAATGAAGGATGAGATGAAAACTAAAAAAATTAATTTCATCCTTCATAACTCATCTTTAATCCTTTGAATTGTCATAAAATATTTACTAGCGAGCGATAAACTAGACAAAGCTAGTCAATAACCTTATAAAAAAAATTGACTACTCTTGATCTTCTCTTGGCATACCCTCAATTACATCACTCAAGCTATTAGCTTTCAACTCTATCTGCTTTTTTCTAACCACAAAATATCTGTTTGGAGTCAGCGTCATCGTGAATCTACGTTTCTCTTCTGAGTAAATTTTCTTTTTACTTATGTAAAAAAACTACGAAAAAATAGTAGCAGAAGATTTAAGCGTTTCTGGGATGCTAAAAACGAAAAACTAGCTAAAGTAATAGCTGACTGTGGATTTAATGAGTTTAAACGTCAGTTAGAATATAAAGCTGAAAAAGTTTGGTAGTGAAATAATAATTGCCGATAGATAGTATCTCTCTAGTAAAACTTGTTCTAAATTGTGGATACAAGCAAGAAAAACTTTCTTGATTCCAAAGGACTTACTAGCGTGAGAACTGCGGTTTTGAAATAGATAGGGTTTTTTCCAGTAATTAACCTTATGACTCCTACATCTTCACGCTACGTTATTGCGTCTAGATAAGGCGTAAAAGCTTAATGTAGCTTGCTTACCGCAGGGTGGGATAACCGTTCCCATGCTAGGCTCCTGTTAAAGTAAGAAGTAAAGTCTAGATTTATCTAGGTTTTACATAGCAACAAATACAACTCAAGGTCAAGTTAGGAATTGAGGCAACATGGCGGAAATATCTGCAAAACTCGTCCAAGAGCTACGCCAAAAAACCGGTGCTGGCATGATGGACTGCAAAAAGGCTTTGAAAGAAACTGAAGGCAATATAGAAGAAGCCGTAGACTGGCTCCGTAAAAAAGGTATTGCGTCAGCGGGTAAAAAAAGCGATCGCATTGCTGCTGAAGGTCTAGTAGACACCTACATTCAGTCCGGTGGTCAGGTTGGTGTACTTATAGAAGTCAACTGCCAAACAGACTTTGTTGCCCGTAACGATGCTTTTAAATCTTTAGTTAAAACCCTGGCCAAACAAGCAGCAACTGCTGATAGTGTGGAGTCCTTGCTGGCTCAACCCTATCTGGAAAAATCCAGTGTTAGCGTTGACGAATTCATTAAAGAAACAATTGCTACCTTGGGTGAAAATATCCAAGTACGGCGCTTTGTCAATTTTGCCCTACCAGCAGGCACACCAGGTGTAGTAGATAGCTACATTCACACTGGAGGCCGAGTTGGGGTGTTAGTTGAACTGAACGCCCAAACTGAGTCAGCAGCTGGTAATGAAGATTTCCAAAACTTGGCTAAGAATGCGGCAATGCAAGTTGCGGCTTGTCCTAATGTCGAGTATGTCACCATAGACCAAATCCCTGCCGAATTTGTCCAAAAAGAAAAAGACATCGAAATGGGCAAGGATGACTTGGGTAACAAACCAGAGAACATCAAAGAAAAGATTGTTCAAGGACGGATTGACAAACGCCTGAAAGAAATCACTTTGCTAGATCAACCTTACATCCGTGACCAAAGTATCTCGGTAGAAGAATTGGTGAAGCAAGTTAAGTCTAAAGTAGGTGAAGAGATTAAAGTCAATCGCTTTGTCCGCTATGTTCTAGGTGAAGGCATTGACAAGCAAGAAATGAGCTTTGCTGACGAAGTAGCGGCTCAAATGGGCGCTAAGTAACTTAGTCATTAGTTAGTTGTTTATTTGCTTAATAACTACTGAAAATACAGGTCTAGCAAACTTTGCTGACCTGTATTTTATTGGAATTCAGTACACTGGAGGTAGTAGAAAAGCTCAAATCCTGTGTTTGTGAATTTGTTAGAAAATGGAAAATAACGAGAAGATATGGCCAGAGCAATTGAGCGAATAGAACAAGATATGACGATGCTAAAAGAGGCGATTAGAGCGATCGCAACAGAACTCCATAGCAGTTATGTTAGTTATTTAACTATTTTGGGGGCAGCTTTACAAAAACAGTTAATTTTGGCTGTTTATCACCTTTGCACCCAGGGATATTCTGACAACTTTCTCCAATTGTCCCTAAATCAGCGGCAACAATTGCAACAAGGTATCCGCAAATTGGGTCAAAAAGCAGCTGTGCAGCTACTCGATTATCTTAAAGCTGAAGAATCTGGAGTTGCAGAGGTTGAAGAAGCTGAAGAAGTTGAAGAATCTGAGGAATCTGAGGAAGTTGAAAAAAATGAAAGCAATTCCCAATCGCAAATCCCAAATACAAAATACTTAGACCCTTCCAACCCGATAGAACTGGTTCAATGGCATGAGGATATAGAGGAAGCGATTCAGGATACGCTGAAAAAAGTCTCCCATGATGCTAACTTTTTGATTCAAAAAGCTGGGATTTTACCCAAAAAACTACCAGAACCGATTTTAGCTGCCGCAGCGGCAGCATCAGAAGCATCTGCTGAAGTTATACCTGGGCCACCCAACCTATTAAACTTAGTAATTGAAATAGGTAATGAGGAAGAACCAGAGGATTCTAGTGTGACGCAGCTAATAACTATTAACTTGCGACTAGGAGAAATTGAATTTGCTGATACCACACTGTTGTCAGGGCGCAAACAAATTCGTAATATTTTAGTACAGCTAAATAAGGCAGGGAGAGAGTATCAAAAAAAGCAACGGGAACTCAAAATTTCTGAAGCTGAAGCTGCATGGCGTGCTAGTTGGTTTGAATAGAGTACCGGGTACTGAGTACCTAGTACAGAGTGTGGATAGGAATCAATTTCAATTAACTTCAATGACCAATGATCAATGACCAATGACTAATGACATACCCGATTGGATAAGATTGCATAAAGCCTTGGCAGTAGAGGCCGAACATGGTTTTACGGATTTGGTGGGTAAGCAATACCGCTTCAGTGAATTTCTCAGTTTGACTTTTGGAAAATTCCCCCAAGCTTTACCACCAAAAGAGCGATCGCGCTGGCATCAAATAGCCATGCAATTTGCTGAATATCCAACTTGGGGTGTACAAGTCAGACAGCATTTAGTAGCAGAAGTCAGAAGATACCTCTACCAATTACAGCAAGAACTGGAAGAGGGGGAACAGGGGAGCAAGGGAGCAGAGGAGCAGGGGAGAATATATCCAAACAAAACTCTCAATCCTACAACCCCAATTGTGGCCGAAGTCAGTCGGGGATTAGCACCAAAAATTGACCAAAAACTCAGTGAATTACCAGAAATTGGCCTGAGAAAAGCTGAAAATTTGGCGCGTTTAGATTTGTATACTGTGCGTGATTTGCTGTTTTATTATCCCCGTGATCATATTGATTATGCGCGTCAAGTGAATATTCAAGAATTACAGGGGGGTGAAACAGTAACGATAATAGCGACTGTGAAGCGTTGTAATTGTTTTACTAGCCCTAAAAATAAGAAATTATCAATTTTAGAATTGATGCTCAAAGATAATACAGGGCAAATTAAAGTTGGGCGCTTTTATGCTGGGGCGCGGTTTAGTAGTCGTGCTTGGCAGGAAACTTTAAAACGCCGTTATGCTGTGGGTAGTG
The DNA here is from genome assembly GCF_051781005.1 of Anabaena sp. WFMT. Taxonomy (NCBI): domain Bacteria; kingdom Bacillati; phylum Cyanobacteriota; class Cyanophyceae; order Nostocales; family Nostocaceae; genus Anabaena; species Anabaena sp. WFMT. Next base: position 85,866 of record NZ_JBPWOA010000037.1, read on the forward strand.
TGTTGGCAGCTTGTGGGTTGGTAAAAGCTGGTAAATATGGTGTAACGCTGGATAACCCAGAACTGGAAGTTTTAGCAAATCCCGGAGATGCGATTGATTCGCTGACTATTGGCAGGGTTGTGCCTATTTATGCTTTAACTGAAGGAGTTGTAGCGAATACGGTACGTCAAGCAGTAATTACAGCCTTACCTGCTACAGTGAATTTGAAAGACCCCTTACCTAGTGGTTTGCGGCAAAAATATGGTTTGATGGAATTGAAAGATGCGATCGCAAATATTCATTTCCCTGAAGATAGCGATACCTTAAAAATAGCCCGTCGCCGTCTAGTATTTGATGAATTTTTCTACCTCCAATTAGGCTTGCTACAACGTCAGAAAAAAGCTAAAGAAATTCAAACTAGCGCCATTCTTGCCCCCAAAGGACAACTATTAGAAAATTTTCACAAAATACTACCTTTTCAACTCACCGGCGCACAACAAAGAGTTATTAACGATATTCTCAACGACTTGCAAAAATCTACACCCATGAATCGGTTAGTTCAGGGTGATGTCGGTTCAGGTAAAACAGTGGTTGCAGTTGTGGCTATTGTGGCAGCAATTCAATCAGGTTATCAAGCGGCTTTGATGGCTCCGACAGAAGTATTAGCAGAACAACATTATCGCAAATTAGTTAGTTGGTTTAACTTGCTACATTTGCCAGTTGAATTATTAACAGGTTCGACGAAAATAGCCAAAAGGAGAGAAATTCATTCTCAATTAGAAACAGGTGAATTACCTTTATTAGTAGGAACTCATGCCTTAATTCAAGATAAAGTCAATTTTCAACGTTTAGGTTTAGTTGTAATTGATGAACAGCATCGTTTTGGGGTAGAACAACGAGCGAGATTACAACAAAAAGGCGAACAACCCCACGTATTAACCATGACTGCAACTCCTATCCCCCGGACTTTGGCACTAACAGTACATGGAGATTTAGATGTTAGTCAAATTGATGAATTACCACCGGGAAGACAACAAATTAAAACCACAATGTTAAGTGGTCAACAACGACAACAAGCTTATGATTTGATGCGTCGAGAAGTTGCCCAAGGTAGACAAATATATGTGGTTTTACCGTTGGTAGAAGAATCAGAAAAATTAGATTTGCGTTCTGCTGTAGATGAACATCAAAAGTTACAAGAAAGCATTTTTCCTGACTTTCAAGTGGGACTTTTACATGGTCGTATGACTTCAGCAGAAAAAGACGAAGCTATTACCAAATTCCGCGATAATGAAACGCAGATTTTAGTTTCTACCACTGTGGTTGAAGTGGGTGTAGACGTGCCTAATGCCACGGTGATGCTCATTGAACACGCGGAAAGATTTGGTTTATCACAGTTGCATCAATTACGGGGACGCGTTGGACGGGGTGCAGCGCAGTCTTATTGTTTATTAATGAGTAGTTCGAGAAGTCCTGATGCTCAACAACGCTTGAAGGTGTTGGAACAGTCTCAAGATGGGTTTTTTATCTCGGAAATGGATATGCGTTTTCGAGGCCCTGGGGAAGTGATGGGAACTCGTCAATCAGGTGTAGCAGATTTTACTTTAGCTAGTTTAGTGGAAGATGAGGAAGTTTTGTTGTTAGCGCGACAAGCAGCAGAGAAAGTAATTGATATGGATGTGGATTTAGAGCGTTGGCCGTTAATGAAGGATGAGTTGAAATATAGGTATGCGCGGTTAATGGGTGGGGCGATTTTGACGTAATAATACTTAGTTTCTTAGCTTTTTTTGGTACTAGCGATCGCCTTTCGGTTGGGTTAATCTTCTGTATTTAGGTGATAATCGTCTCAGGTCTAATTATTCTAGGAGGTGCGATCGCATGGTTATTGCTCAAACCAACCCGCCAAATGCCCCAGAGGTGACAAAAACTGAATTTACTCCAGATGAGTATAGAGCAATGGAGGAAACCGCCACAGAGCGCCACGAATACCGCAATGGAGAGATTATTGCTATGCCTGGAGGTTCAGAAGTTCATAGTGCGATAGCTTTGCTCGCCGCAGGCATCGCTAGTAATATATTAATTTACTTGGGATTTTTACTCAGAGATACTGATTTTCGTTTTTATGGTAGTGATTTGCGGGTTTGGATTCCTGATTTTAATCATGGAACTTATGCAGATGTTCTGGTGATTAATAGTGAACCCGAATTTAACGGCAGTCGGACTGATGAAGTTCTCAATCCTTTATTGATTATTGAAGTTCTTTCAACTTCTACTGAAGGTTATGATAGAGGAGAAAAATTTAGAAAATATCGCTCTCTTTCTAGCTTTTGTGAATATGTACTCGTGAGTCAAACTGAACCTTATATTGAGCATTATTATAAACGGGAAGATCAAAATAATAATCTGTGGCAATTGCAAGCTTATGAGCAGATTGAAAAGTCAGTTTTTCTGCACAGTTTAAATGTAGAACTTCCTATGAATGAAATTTATCGCCGGATTAAATTTTAAAACAATCTTCTTACAATTGCTTGTTTGAATAATGAACATCTATATAATAAATAGCTAGACATAGACGTTATATAGAAAAATACTGCATTAATACTAATTCTTGACCATGCTGCAACGAGTAATTCTCAACGGTTTCAAGTCCATTAAAACAATGGATATTGAGTTGCGTCCCTTAAATATCTTGATTGGCGCTAATGGAGCAGGTAAAAGCAATTTCATCTCTTTTTTCAAGATGCTGAATGAGATGATGGCTGGACGGCTTCAACAATATATTGGCATATCCGGTTACGCTCAATCTCTGTTACATTTTGGAGCGAAGATAACACCACAAATAGAGGCAGAACTAGAGTTTGAGTTTGAGAGTGGAATCTATACATATAATTTGCGGTTGTTTCATGCAGCAGGGGATACGCTGATTTTTGCTGAAGAAATTTCGAGCTTAAAAACAATGATCACGTGGGAAAGACGCATCCTGCGTCCCACAAAAGACTCATTGGGTGCAGGACATCAAGAAACAAAAATTATTGCAGCAGCAAAGGGAGGTATGCAAACATCCCAGGTGCTTGAATTTCTGCTCGAATGCTGCCGTGTTTACCACTTTCACGATACTTCTTCTACTGCGCGAGTTCGTCAATTTTGTTATGTTGGTGATAATCGCTGGTTGATGCCTGATGCGGGAAATCTAGCCGCATTACTTCTAAGATTCCGCGAAGATCATAATATAGCTTATCAACGTATTATTAAAACTACCCGTTTAATTGCCCCATTCTTTGATGATTTTGTGCTTGAACCTAGAGGGAATAATGTTATTCTCAATTGGCGAGAAAAAGGATCAGATCAAGTATTTGGACCACACCAATTTTCTGACGGTACATTGCGTGCTATTTGTCTGACTACATTGCTTTTACAGCCAGAAGATGAACTTCCAAAATTAATTATTGTTGATGAACCGGAACTTGGTTTGCATCCTTATGCTCTTAACATAGTAGCTGCGATGTTTGGTAAGGCTTCCTATCATACACAAATTCTTATCAGCACTCAATCTAGTTCTTTTTTAGATAACTTTAATCCTGAAGATGTAATTGCGGTAGATAGAGTGGGTAAGGAGTCGCAATTTAAACGGTTAAATCCCGAAGAATTAGAAGCTTGGTTAGAAGAATATAGTTTGGGAGAAATTTGGGAAAAAAATATCATTGGTGGAGGTCCACACTAATGATACGCCTCTATTTATTTGCTGAAGGACAAACTGAGCAGACATTTGCTGATAATATACTAAAACAACACCTTTATCAATATGATGTTTTTCTAGACAAGATTATACTGATAGCTCATGCAAGAAAAAAGGGAATTGTTCATCGTGGTGGTGGTCGAAAATACGAGCCAATGAAGGACGATATTTTGCGTTTTCTCAAACAAGAGAAAGGCTCTAATGTATTCTTTACAACGATGATTGATTTATATGCGATCGCTCCTGAATTTCCAGGATTAAATGAGTCTGAAAAATTTCGCCAAAATCCTGCACAACGGGTAAATTTTTTAGAAAAAAGCTTCGTCGAGGACATCGGTGATCGGCGATTTATACCCTACATTCAATTGCACGAATACGAAGCTTACCTTTTTTCTGATCCTACTTGTTTTGAGTCCTTTTATGATAATTGCTCAGATAAGGTTGCAATTCTCAAGACTATTTCTGATAGCTATGAAACCCCTGAATTGATTAATGATAGCAAGGAAACAGCCCCCAGTAAACGTATTATTGCCCAATTTACTGATTATGAAAGAGCAAAATCTACTGTTGGTCCATTATTGGCTGAATCAATTGGGATAGAAACAATTAGGAGTAAGTGTCCTCACTTTAATTCATGGCTATCACGACTCGAATCATTAAACGGAGAAGTAAGAATAGTTAATTGATTAAAATTATTGTTTTAATATCTCTATAACCAATCATCAATCATCAATGATTAATCACCAATCACCGATTACCAATCATCAATTACCAATCACCAATCATCAATTACCAATTATAGATGTATCCATAGTTGTACCAATTAAAGATGAAGTCGAAAGTTTACCTTTGTTGCTAGAGGCGATCGCATCTACTCTGGAGAAAAGTGAGGTGAGTTATGAAATCATCTGTGTGGATGATGGTTCCACTGATGGTTCGGCGGAATTTCTCAAAGAACAAGCCCAATTACGCCCTGATTTAAAAGCGGTAATTTTGCGGCGTAACTACGGACAAACTGCGGCTATGGCGGCAGGGTTTAATTATGCCACAGGGAAAGCGATTGTCACTTTAGATGCTGATTTGCAAAATGACCCGGCTGATATACCAATGTTATTGGCCAAGTTGGATGAAGGTTATGATTTGGTGAGTGGCTGGCGCAAAAATCGCCAAGATGGGGCGGTAAATCGGTTGCTGCCTTCTAAAATCGCTAATTGGTTAATTCGCCGTAGTACTAGCGTGTATATTCACGACTATGGTTGTTCTCTCAAAGCCTATCGTAGCGAATTAGTTGCAGATATGAACCTTTATGGGGAACTACACCGATTTTTACCTGCTTTGGCTTACATTGAAGGAGCGAGAATTACAGAATTGCCTGTGCGTCATCATGCACGGCGCTTTGGTCAAAGTAAGTATGGGATTTCCCGGACTTTTCGGGTGTTGATGGATTTATTGACTATTTTGTTTATGAAAAAATTCCTCACCAGGCCTATGCACGTTTTTGGGCTTTTGGGTTTAATTTCCATGGTTTCTGGAGTGGGAATCGGCATTTACCTGACTTTCGTTAAATTGGCTTTCCGTGCGGATATCGGTAATCGTCCTTTGCTAATTTTGGCAGTTTTATTGTTAGTAGCTGGAGTGCAGTTATTTTGCTTCGGTCTTTTGGCAGAGTTATTAATGCGTACTTATCATGAATCTCAAGGAAGACCGATATATCGAGTGCGGGAAGTAGTGGCAAAAAATGTTAAGTAACGTAACAATAGAAAGACAAATTACTCAGCATTAAATTGCATTTGCCGTGAAAGCTTTTGATAATTTTGACCCTGGTCTGCGGCGAAACCTGCTGATATTATTTGCGGCGGGTTTATTTTTCTGGTCAAGTCTAGCTTCGTTGTTGCCGACTTTACCTTTGTATATTGAGTCTATTGGGGCTACAAAGCAAGAAATTGGGATTGTGATGGGTAGCTTTGCGATTGGGATGTTGGTATTTCGTCCCCAAGTGGGAGTATTAGCAGATCGTCGGGGCAGAAAGATTGTGCTGCTGATTGGGATGGCAGTAGCTGCGATCGCACCTTTGGGTTATTTAGTAGTAAAATCACTTCTGCCCTTAATGCTCATTCGTGCCTTTCATGGTATCAGTATTGCCGCCTTTGCCACAGGTTACATTGCCTTAGTTGGAGACTTAGCACCAGAACACCGTCGTGGTGAAGTCATCGGTTATATGAGTTTAGTTAACCCTCTCGGTGTGGCACTTGGCCCCGCTTTGGGTGGATATTTACAAGCAACAGCAGGTTATACGCCATTATTTATTTCCTCTGCTGTTTTAGGATTTTTGGGTTTACTTTGTATCTTACCTATTGTTAATCCACCTATTTTTGAACAACCTCCAAAGACTAATGATGATCGATTTTGGCAATTGCTAATTAGCCCCCGTGTGCGTGTACCTGCGATCGTACTTTTACTCGTTGGTTTGGCTTTAGGTAGTGTACATACATTTATAGCTTTGTACATCAAATCAACAGGAGTAGATTTAAATGCCGGATTATTTTTTACAGCCGCTGCTATATCCAGTTTTACTATTAGATTAGTTGCCGGTCGGGCTTCTGATAAATATGGACGTGGTTTATTTGTAACTTTTAGCTTGGTTGCATATACTCTGGCAATGATCTTTATTTGGCAAGCCAACAGCGCCTTAACTTTCTTATTAGGAGCATTTATTGAAGGTGCTGCTTCTGGTACTGCTATTCCCATGATTTCTGCCATGATGACAGATAGAGCCTTACCCCATGAACGAGGGCGGATATTTGGCGTATCTTTAATGGGATTTGATGTTGGTCTAGTTATAGCCGGCCCAGTTGTAGGTTTTGTTGCTGAACAAATCGGCTATCGCAGTACGTTTGGTTTTGCTACTGGTTTAACTGTCCTTGCCATCTTGATTTTCATCACCCAGTCCAGTCGTAACTTACCAAACTCTCTCCGCTTTGCCCTTGGTCAAGGTGAAGATTTTTATGCCTTGAAAAAATAAACTGCACAAACCCTATGATTACAGTTTGTGCAATTATTTTTATTTAACGGGCGAGGAGGGATTCGAACCCCCGACACCGTGGTCCGTAGCCACGTGCTCTAGTCCACTGAGCTACACGCCCTTAACCAACGAATCTAATAGTAACATGAACTTTGCCAATCATGCAAGATAATTTTTTAAATTCTTCTCAACTCACCCATCTTAACCCCCAGGGAGAGGCTCAAATGGTTGATGTATCGGGAAAAATTGCCACCGTGAGGGAAGCTGTCGCTAGGGGTCAGGTGCGGATGCTGCCAGCTACGTTTGCAGCCATTGAAGCAGGAAACAGTCCCAAAGGTGATGTTTTGGCAACTGCCAAGTTAGCGGGGATTATGGCTGCTAAACAAACATCAAATTTAATTCCCCTCTGTCACCCCTTACCTTTGCAAAAAATTACTGTTGAAGTCACACCAGATATCGAACTACCTGGTTATCAAATTTATGCCACAGTCAAAACTAAAGCTGAGACTGGTGTAGAGATGGAAGCTTTAACTGCCGTTTCTATTGCGGCACTGACTTTGTACGATATGGCAAAAGCGTTAGAAAAGTCGATTCAAATTGAATCAATTAGTTTGGTCAGTAAGACTGGTGGAAAATCAGAAGATTATACTAATTTTGAATTTTAGATTTTAGTTTGGGTAATTGGTGATTAGAAAATCCATTACCCATTACCTAACCTACTGAATCTCACCTATAGCTTTGTTCAGTTCTGTTGGACTTTCATACTCCTCATCTTCTGGCAATTGTTCCAGTAATGAGAGGAGTTTTTTATCGGCTCCTTGCTCTCTAGCGTGTTCAATTAATTCATCCTTACCAGCAGGATAATCAACACCTTTCAAATGTTTTTGGAGTTCAACTGGATTTGCTTTAGTCATTTTTATCCACCGCTTCAGGTTTTTTACATCTTCACAAGTGAATTGCTTAACTCCCTCTATCAAAAAGATGAATAAATGTTAATAGAAAAAATAAAAATTCATCCAGTTGATTCATCCACTTGGTTGATGTAAAAATTGGTAGATAAAATCTCAATTTTCATCTATTTTAATTTGCTTTCTAGGCGGTATGTCTAAAAATCTCACTCATCAACTAGGGTTGTCATAGCTGTGAAGACATGATCAAAATAATTGAGAATACTTTATAATATAAGAACTAAAAAAACACAGAACTTACCCACAAACAGTATTTGTTTTGACAGGGTGTAGAGCTTAGTGAAAAGCTAAGAGGAGGTTTGAAAAGTGGTGGCTAATATATTAAAAACTTTTAATTTATTTATCTTCACATACACGCAATCGCTTACACCCTAACTAAACTATTGATTTTTGCTCTCTGTAAGTTCTAAGTAATATTTCTCAACCCAATGACGTGAAAGCTATGTCCTATGATATTCCCAAGTTACTGGAAACTATAGAGTCAACTTACGAAAACTCAATTACTTTAATGTAGGTATGTGAGCCAATGACACCTAAAACCCTTAAAATAGGTAAAGTGTATTAACTTCTGTAACAAATTCACAAACATTTATTATTTATGCCTCCTCGTTGGCCTCGCAAACCTGATCGCCAAGATCCAGATTTCCGCAAATTAGATGACCGGATGAATTTTGCTTTTCATGTAGCTGTTGCTGCTACTGTCAATTCTGGGTTGTGGTTTTTCCACATCTTGAAAGCCACATCCTGGGAGTGGTTAACGCCTTTAACAGTAGGCTGGGTAGGGATAGTGCTGCTGCATTTCATTTATATTAGTGCGATCGCTAATTACGATCAAACACCACCCAAATCAACCTGAAGAGTTACGGCTCATGCTGGGGCAATTGTAACCTGTGGTAGTAGATATAGCCTAGCTAATTGCGCGATAATGGGAAATAAGCTGAGAGTTCGCGCTCTTTTTCCATCACGAGGTAATATTTATGGCTCCAACCAACACCACAGAACTACTAGAAGCCCTAGCATCAGAAATTGGCGAAAACGTCTACCTAGATATTGCCAAATGGCATCTTTATTTATCTAATGCCAAAATGCATACCATTATTGCCGAACAATTGTATCCCTTAATCACTTCCAAAACCGTTAGTGAAGACCGAGTTCTGCAATTATTAGCATCCATACCCGTAAAAATTGGCGGTGGTAGAAAAGAAATCCCTTTAATTGATTTATTACCACTCCAATGTCAAGTAACCCTAGTAGATATTCTGGAAAAATACCAAAGAGAAATCTAAACTCCCTCTTCACCTCTTCCTCTGTGTACCTCTGCGCTAACCTCCGCTTACCTCTGCGTTTAAAATTCACACATAATAATTAATGGAGGGGTTTGTATATGTTTTTACAACTCAAAAATAGCAGCGATTTAGTGAAAATAATGGATCTTCAAGAATTGATAGATCCCAACAGTGACATTATTCACGCCAAAGATCAAGAAGGTGAAGAAGAACAAGAAACTGACACCTATAAAAAGGAAAATTTAGTTTTTCCATCTGGTGAAGACCTACCACGTTGTTGGTTAGATGCTAACTATAGATTAGCTCATGCTGCATAATTGAATTAACTATAATATCAGACATTGTAGGGGTTTAGCAGTGCTAAACCCTTACGGGTTTCTCTCGTTCCCATACTCTGTATGGTAATGGATTCTAGAAGGTTCTGCCTGCCATTAAAGTCGAGGCAGAGCCTCTGTGATAGAATTCCCAGTCAGAGACTAGGAACGAGATATGGTAAAGATTTGAGTTTAATTTGACACTCATGAGCATTGCGCTTTACCCTTAAGGGATACTTAAGAGTAAGCCACAAAATAAATGATCCTGTTTTGTCATGCTGAGTGTAGCAAAGCGAAACGAAGCATCTCGGAGGATTCTTCACTACACTTCGTTCCGTATGGCTAACGCCACACTTTGTGAACAGAATGACATTGGGCATTTCTTTTTGTGGAGTTCTCTAATGGTGAATCTAATTAACAGCAGCTTTTTCTTCTGCTATCACACCTTCAGAACCTTTAGAAAAGGCTTTAGTAATCCAATAGGTGAAAATATGAGAAAGCACACCTAAAGGGCCTGCAAATAAACATAAAGCCAAAGAGTGAATTGTCCAAATCCCGGTTTTTTGCCCTTCCCAATAAATCCACCTACCTACAAATAAATCCATTACTAAAAAGTGAATCCACCCCGTAGCAGCAGCTGTTTCATCACTGAAAAACTTAGCTATATCTGCTAATTGAGGATTTGATAAAGCTGCGGCGTTTTCTGGAGTAATGCTGGTGATAAATAAATACAAATATGCAGCAGCTAAAACCACAAAAGGCAGATATGATTCCATTACCTTGCGGGTAACATTCCAGTTGGGTAACAAAATCATTAAAGCCCAAAAAGGCAAAACAAACAAATTGGCAACATTAAATAAATCTGTGATATTCATATTACAAAGCTACTAATTGAGATTCTATTTCTGAAGATTGTAAATCACGACCAATAAAAACTAAACTAGTTTGTTTTGCTTCTTCTGGTTTCCAAAGACGGTCATAAAATTTATCAAATCTTGTGCCGACACCTTGCATAACTAACCGCATGGGTTTATTAGCAACAGCCACAAAACCTTTAATGCGGTAAATTTCTTGTTCTTGTACCAGTTTTTCCAATCTTGCTTGTAGCTTTTCTGGGTCAAAAGTTCGGTCTAAAATGACGTGAGTTGAGTTAATTTCATCATCATGATCATGGTCTTCTTCGGTATCATGATGACTAGGACGAGAATCTAAATTATCTTCAACTGCGGCTTCAAATCCTAATAATATAGATGCGTCTAATTTGCCATAATCACTAGAGACAATTTTCACAACTCTAGGTAATTCTTTTTTAACTAATTCTAGGACTTGTGTTTGAGTTTCACTATCAACTAAATCAGTTTTATTCAAAATCACTAAATCAGCACAAGCAAGTTGATCTTCAAACAATTCTTGTAATGGTGTTTCATGTTCTAGACTATCATCTTCTTGGCGTTGTGCAGCTATGGCTTCTAAATCACTGGCAAATGTTCCCGCTGCAACTGCGGCACAATCTACGACTGTAATTACTGCATCTACTGTAGCAGCATTGCGGATTTCTTGCCAACGAAAAGCTTTAACTAAGGGTTTTGGTAATGCTAAACCAGAGGTTTCAATAATAATACAATCAATACTATCTCGGCGTTTAATTAATTCCCGCATTGTCGGGTAAAATTCTTCTTGAACGGTGCAGCATAAACAGCCATTTGTCAGTTCAAATATATTGTTATTATTTTGGGTTTCTGGATTTGCTTCTGTCTCATCTTCGGAGCAAATTTGACAAGATTTCAACAATTCACCATCTATTCCCAGTTCGCCAAATTCGTTGACTAATACTGCTATGCGTCTTCCTTGGTTGTTTTGGAGTAAGTGACGGATCAGGCTGGTTTTACCGCTTCCTAAAAAGCCGGTGATGACGGTAACGGGGATTTTTGTAGCCATGTTTTGTGTGTGGTTTTGAATTCAATTTTACACTATTTCCGTTGTGATGGAAGAATATAGAGTAAATGAACCACGAAGGGACAAAGTACACGTTCGCGAAGCGTCCCGAAGGGATAGGAAGAAAGGAAGAAGGAAGGAAGTATTAAGAATATCCAATTTCTATCATTTTGAAAAATTCCTGGACTACTTCATCAGGATTGTTATAACATCTTTCAGAATCAAATCTTTCTACTACTTTGATACCGTTTTTCTTAAAAATGCGTTCTCTTTCTTGTTCTTCAACTCTACGTTCTGCGGTGTGATGTGGTCCATCAACTTCCAAAACTCCCCATTTACCGTTATAACAAATGAGAAAATCAGCTTCTTTATTTTCTCTCCCTTTGGATGTGTTGAGTCGTGCTAAGGAGTTGGGTACAAATAAAACTCCAGTTCTGTCTAATGCTTCAGCAATTTTAATTTCTGTTTTTGATCGGAAGCGTAGTTTCTGCCAAGTGTGAATTGTTGAGTTTGAATAAAATTGAATGCCTTGGTTATTAATATTATTATCATTTTCGGGAGTTTTGCGTAAAATTAAATCTGTATTTTCCAGAATATTTTTATATAAACTGGCAAATTCTCCAGGTGCAAAATTACCATTTATAGGTCGTCTTTTGGATTCGTACTCTCCAAAATAAAAAATATCCTCAAGATAAATATATTCACAAATTACACCATCCAGGTTTGTTTCACTGTTAATTTGCCAATCTTTGATACAAGCACCTGTTAACGTTGCTCGATTAAAATTTGTAGATATTACCTGAGATTGAAATAAATTAGCATTAGTAAGATCAGCATCACTGAGGTTAGCAACATTGAGATCAGCCCATCTCAGATCAGTCTTTATGAGGTTAGTCCATCTCAGATCAGCCCCACACAGATCAGCCCCAATCAGTTCAGCACCAATCAGGTCAGCCTTTCTCAGGTCAGCCTCACTCAGGTTAGCCCCAACTAGTTCAGCCCCTCTGAGGTTAGCACCTCTCATATCCGCTTTATACAGATCAGGTATTACATCCCTCCTATTTTCGTCTATCCATTTATTCCAAATCCCTACCCCCTGCTTCAGTATTGCTAAATGCTCTGGATTTGCCATAATCTAGTTTTTATACCTAAAATTGCCAATATTCGGATTTTAACCTAATTTCATTAAGTTCAAAAGAGAATAAACAAAGTTTAATCAAAATAGCGATCGCTTTGTTTTCACAAAAATGCGATCGCCTTTAGCATTGACCAGATTTTTGAAAGTAAATGTTAAATCCTGGTTTTAACTTAGATCAAAACATTTCTACTTAGCATTTACCATGCTTAGAGACTTAATAGCATTTCTTTCACTTAACAAAAACACAAGATATTGATTAAGACTAACTCCTTCTTTCTCTGCATTTTCTGTTAATCTCTCATGCAATGATCGAGGTATACGTAATAAAACTTTACCACTGTATTGAACTTGAGTTGAGGGTACGGGAATTTCATCCCCATATTCATAGGCTGTTTCTATCCATAAACTACGTGCTTCTTCAATATTAAATAAGGTTTCATCTGTTGTTTCTCCCTGAGTCATACATCCAGGAAGGTCTTTAATTTCTGCTACATATCCCCCATCAGGCTCAGGGTAAAGTGTAACTGGATATTTCAAATTTAAGTAAAACTCCAGTGACTCACGTTCAGTTTTATTTTTCTTAGACATACTACTCCTCTAATCTGAGCAGTTTTACAATCTGCTTAATATAAATTCCTTTTACTTTTTGCCCCTCTTTCTTGGGTACAACTTGTATCCGTCCATCCTCATGACGGAAAGTGTGATGACTTCCTTTGGATCGGACTTCTTCAAAACCGAATGCTATTAAAATACGTCTTACTTCTTCAAATCTTACTTCAACAGGGTGAGAGAGAAATAACTGAATTAGTTTGTCTAACTGAGTCATAAATTAATTTCCTTGTTATTTTCATATTTTGTTTACCTCTCTGTTTATTTTGCTTATAAATATGATATCATATATAGTATCAATGTCAATATAGAATATTTTTAATAGTCACAATGAATGTAACTATTAGAACATTAATAGCTTTAAATTAACTACAAATTATTACGGTGTATAATTAACGTATTATTTTTTACTCAATATTTTGACTATCAGATTGTATTTGATGATAAAAATGAGGAGATAGTACAATGGATACCAAATTAAAATATCAAGAAATTATCAAAAGCATATTAACAGAAACCGCCGAATATCGCGCTTCTATACCTGATGGTTATAACTCCCAAGTTTTATTTGATGATGAACATGGACGTTATCTAGTTTTAGATATTGGTTGGAGTGATGATCAATATCTACATACCACACCAATTCATGTAGATTTGATTGATCATAAAATTTGGATTCAATATGATGACACAGAAGAAGGTATTGCTAATGATTTTATAGCAGCAGGTGTTCCTGTACAGGATATTGTACTTGCTTTTCGTCATCCTAAAATCAGACAATATACAAACTTTGCTGTTAGTTAATACATCATTTTTGCCTTTAGTTTTAGATATCGGTTGGAATGATAATAAATATCCATATATAACAATATAGGGCAGCGACTATAGTTAATCACTGCCCCATAATTGTGTTCTCTATCTAAAGGCTTACTTACGCAGGAATCAAAACTGTATCAATGACATGAATAACACCGTTATCAGCAGCAACATCTGGTGTTGCAACATTAGCATCATTTATTTTGACACCATGAGAAGCGTCAATTTTTACGTCTGAACCCTCTACGGTAGTAGCTGACTTGAGCTTAACTACATCTGCTGCTAACACCTTACCTGAAACAACATGATAAGTCAGGATTTTCTTGAGCTTGGGAATGTCTTTAAGTAAAGCATCTACGGTACCTGCTGGGAGTTTAGCAAATGCCTCATCAGTAGGTGCAAAAACTGTAAATGGTCCTGGACCTTTGAGAGTATCAGCTAACCCAGCAGCCTTAACCGCAGCAACTAAGGTGTTAAAAGATCCAGCGTTTTCAGCAGTATCAACAATGTCAGCCATGTTGTTTCACTAATTTCTTTACATTTCTAGACAAATCTAAACTTTTTTATGGTGGATTATATCTATCCTTAGATATGTGCCTAAACTCAATTTGTTGATGACAATGTTGAGTTGATAAAATGTAACTTTTTATTCACCAAATAGTTGAGCTAAAAACTCAAACAATAGTCTTTATCTGCTTTAGGAACACTTTAAATTCTAGCCGATACCAAATTAACAATAAACATTCATGATAGTATGTGATACTAAATACTTAGTAAAAATACTAAACATACGACTCCTGCTAGTATCTTAGGTAAGAATTTGGGATTTCCTGAGAATAGATATAGCTTTTAACTATGGTTTATTCCCTAATAAAATCTATATGAGCCGCTACAAGCATTTGTGCTTGCCTTAAAACGTTGCTAAATAAATAAGTAGGTATCTGCCAAGCTGCGACTGTTCTTTCTTTAGTAATATCCTGTACGCTAATTGCTATTAATTCATACTCTGATGGCTCTTCTTCAACTGTACTAGACCAAGTAAAAGCTAATAAAAAATCGTCGTATCCAGGTAAGGATGCAATCAAGCACTCTTCTGGGGCTGCTTGACAATTAATACCGTGTTCATTTGCAAGTGTTACTAATTTCTGGAACTTCTTTGAATTCATCATTGATCTTGTGCTTTGCATCAACAGCAGCTATGGCAATCCAAATTCAGAGATGAGAAAATACGGAAGTTAAAAGTACTCGTTTATAAGTGTTTCGCGTGTCTTCTCTCTTAAGAAGGATTTCAAATTGCTATATTATCAAATTTCCTTGCGGAGTGTGTAAGAATTTCAGCGTCGGCTTAATAAAAAATTTAGGGGTGACATCCCTCCGGTTGCTTTCATGAATACAAAAGCAATCACAAGGCTGTTACCCCTATATATTTTGAGCTTTGAGCTTTTTCTCGACACTCAGCACTAAGCACTCATTATTCAGCAGTCACCAATTCAGTGCTGCCTTTTGTGCGTTTCCGGGTTAAGGTGTTGAAAACCATGATACCGATCGCTTTAATTAAGTTACCTTCTAACTCTTGGAACATCTTCATGTTCACGCCAAAAGCGGCATTTGCTTCTTCTACAATGCGATCGCCTGTGGCATCATCAATAGGCATAGCATCCAAATTTTGGCGATACTCAGCCTTAAATGCTTTTTCATCGGTAATATCTGCAAATTCATAAAAGGCAGTACCTTCACCTTCACCCAACTTCATCGCTGTTTGGGCAATACCTTTGAGAATTTGTCCACCCGATAAATCACCTAAATAACGGGTATAAGAATGAGCAATTAATAACTCTGGTTCGGTGGCAGAAATTTCCCGAATCCGGTTTACATACGCCTCACCTGCGGAGGATAATTTGATTTGCTCCCGCCAGTTGTAACCGTAGTAGTAAGTTAAGTCTTGCTCTAAGGTATGTTTGCGGTTGAGTTGGGGAAAATAAATTTTGCCGACAATGGGGTGATTGCGGTGCTTTTCCATCTCCTCTTCCATTGCCGAGTAGATGAAATAAAAGTTAGCAACTAATTTGCGGTAGGAATTTTTCTCTACCACTCCTTTCAAAAAGCACTTGACAAAACCCACGTTTTCTGCCATTGTGTGGGCTTTTTTTGTACCTATACGTAATTTGCTGGCTAAATTGCTGCTCATACTAAAATTTATTAACCTTAATAAAGTCAACTGGCGAAGTTCTGATTTATCAATGGCTAAAAAACGCCATTAAAACGTTACATTAAAACTATTTGATGAGAATTTACATTAAAATTCTTTAAGCCAGGAATATTCTGTGCTAAATTATACAGAGATTCTTCGCATTCATAAACTTACAGCAGATTGCAGATTAATGAGGCTTCGCCGTGAGTTTCGACTTGTCTTCGACACACTACGTGAACGCTCAACTACCGCGTCAGCGTTCGACTGAGCGCTCACGCCGAAGTCCGATAGCTTGCGTGGCGTAGCCATACGGTACAGACTCAAAATTGAAACCTAGACACCAAGCTAGTTTTACTCCTGAATTCTGACTCCTTGCCCTGAGCGAAGCCGAAGGGCTGACTCCTGAATTCTGCTGTAAGCAACTATGATTTACGAAAGATTCATCATTAAACATCCATGACTTTATGTAATTTTACGTAAAATGAGAGTGTTATAATTAATTGTCATTAAGAAAAACAATTACAGGTGTACTGTTTAAAAGCTATTTCGTCAGAATTGTTGAACAAAGTGTAACGTGTTATTCTCCGGTGTGATTGTGTGGAGTGTTTAAAAATATGGTTTCCTCTATAACTCGAACTCAAGGCTGGATTTCTGAGGGTTCTAATTCCAAAATTGAACAGAGTTGTGCGCTGAATTTAATTCCCCTACCTGCAAGTCCCCTATTTGGTACAGATGGTATTCGTGGCAAAGTTGGAGAATTACTAAATGCGCCTTTAGCATTGCAAGTGGGTTTTTGGGCGGGGATTGTTTTGCATAATCATGCGGCTGAAGTTGGCCCTGTGATTGTGGGACAGGATTCTAGAAATTCTAGCGATATGTTAGCCATGGCCTTGAGTGCAGGTTTAACAGCAGCAGGGCTAGAAGTTTGGTATTTAGGGTTATGTCCTACTCCCTGTGTGGCCTATCTTGCCAGCATGAGTGATGCTATCGGCGGGATCATGATTTCTGCCAGCCACAACCCACCAGAAGATAATGGCATTAAAATTTTTGGTGCAAATGGTGCGAAGTTATCTCCAAGATTACAGGCGGAAATTGAATCAGGATTACGGGGGAAAATATCTTTTGAGGCGGTTGTGGATAAATGCGGACGGCATCATTCACGGAAAGAGTTAATAGGACAATATCGTGAGGCGTTGCAACAACCTTTACAACCTACGATGAATCTTCAAGGGATGAAGATTGTTTTAGATTTGGCTTGGGGGGCAGCAGTTGGGTTAGCACCATCGGTATTTGCGGAAATGGGTGCAGAGGTGATTTGTCTGCATAATGAAGCTGATGGCGATCGCATTAATGTTAATTGTGGTTCGACTCATTTAGATATTCTCCAAGCAACAGTTATACAACATCACGCCGACATTGGTTTTGCCTTTGATGGTGATGCAGACAGGGTTTTAGCTGTAGATAATACTGGTCGAGAAATTAATGGCGATTACATTCTCTATCTTTGGGGTAGCCACCTGCAACAAAAGCAACAGTTACCAGATAATCTAATTATTTCTACTGTTATGGCTAACTTAGGCTTTGAAAAAGCTTGGCAGCAATTAGGTGGTAACTTAATTCGGACAGCCGTAGGTGATCAATATGTGCAAGCCGAAATGCTAAAAACTGGGGGAATGCTAGGTGGTGAACAATCAGGCCACATTCTCTGTCGTCATTATGGTATTACTGGTGATGGCTTGTTAACAGCTTTGCATATAGCTGCTGTCGTCAAAGAAGCGGGTATTTCTCTGAGTGAAATGGTAGATCAAAGTTTTCAGACCTACCCCCAATTATTACGTAATGTGCGAGTATTAGATCGTGAGCGCCGTTTAGGATGGCAAGATTGTCAACCTGTACAAAATGCGATCGCCCAAGCCGAAGCCGCAATGGGTGATGATGGCAGAATTTTAGTCCGCGCATCCGGTACAGAACCAGTCATCCGCGTCATGGTTGAAGCAGCCCATGCTGAACTTGCCAACTATTGGACAAGTGAATTAGTCTCACAAGTCCAACAATATTTAGGATAAGGATACTGAGTGCGAAAGTACTGGGTACTCTCCTTGTTACTCGGTACTAAGTACTCGGTACTCGGTACTCAAATCTTATGGCAAAAACCAAAAAATCCCGCAAAGCAAAAAAGCAGTCGTCAGCTGACAAACCCACTCTCAGTCTTAAAGAACAATTAGCCCAGAAACGACAAGCTACCCTAGCTCGCAAAGAATTTATCAGCTTACTAACTACTGCTGGAGGTACTGGTTTATTCTTAGGATTAATGATTTTTTTTGTAGGGGGAATTAAACTAGCAATTCCCGCTGTATTAGGGATTTTAATACTGTCATTTTCTTATAAATACCCGCGCCACGCTATATACGCCTTTATCATCTACTTACCTTTTGCAGGGACAATTATTTACTACATTGGCAATAATCCCGTCATGCAATTAGCTAAAGATGCTTTTTATGTCCCCGCTGCGATCGCACTTTGGCAAACTTGCAGCCGGAAAAAGCAACCCTTTATTATTCCCCAAGCCATTAAAACCCCATTATGGATTCTCTTTGGCTGCACTATGCTAACACTGGTGTTCATCAATGGAGGACAGCAGTTCAACCCACCTATGAGCAATGGAGTTCTAACCCCACCTTCTGGTGACGTACCCCTAGGAGTGGGAATTCTCGGCTTAAAAGTATTTTTGGGCTATTTACCCTTAATTAGTTGTGCCTACTATTTAATTCGCGATCAGAAAGATTTTTTGCTGTTATCGCGTACTCAGATTGTGCTGATCCTAGTTTGCTGTCTCTTAGGAATCATGCAATATTTCCTACTCACAATAGGGGTATGCAAAGGGACTGTAGGTGTTGAAGGAGATGCCTTATTTAAAGCCACACTCGAAGCTCGTTGTTATGTGGGTGGAGCGCTATTATATACTCCTGAACAAGGGGTAATTCGATTGCCAGGAACATTTGTAGCCCCTTGGCAGTGGGCCTGGTTCTTAATTTCTAGTACATTTTTTACCTTTGCTACTAGTTTTAGCGATCGCTCTATTATTTGGCGGATCATTGGCTTAGTAACTCTAGCATTAGTCTTTATGAATGCGGTTGTTTCAGGGCAGAGAATTGCCTTAGCTTTAGTACCAACCTGCTTCGTGCTTTTGTTATTCTTGACTGGTCAAATTGGCAACCTCAAACGGTTTATCCCGATAGGAGGAGCGATCGTTTTAATTTTGGGAATTGCCATGGCAGCTAACCCTGTTGTTGTCCAAGATAGAATAGATAGCTTTACAAGTCGTTGGAATGCGTCACCACCTCAAGCATTTATTGTGGAACAATTTGAAGATAATTGGAAAAGTGTCAAAACCCCCATTGGTTCTGGTTTAGGAAGAGCTACCAACTCGGCTCGCGCCTTGGGTTCAACCAAGTTGGTGGAAACTTACTACCCTAAGGTGTTGTATGAAGTGGGAATTGTTGGAGTACTAGCTTTTCTAGGCCTTGTTACCAGTATAACAATTGCTACTTTTAAAGTATATCGCTCCATAAAAGACCGTAACTTACGGACATATGCTGCTAGTATGTGGGTGTTTATACTAGCCATTAGTTATAATACTTATTACTATCCTCTAGATGTCGATCCCGTATGTGTCTATTATTGGTTGAGTATAGGAATATTACTCAAATTGCAATTGCTGGATCAACAACTGAGTCCAGAAGAGAGGCTAATTAACCAAAAAGGTCAGAAAAAACGTCCATTTAAAAATAATCTCAAGAGTCAACCATCTATCTAAAATAAATATTCCCAATCACACAAAAACTATTTTTTATTAAATGTTAATATTTTATAGACATGAATTTTTTAGAGGTAAAATATGTTGATGTAAATATATTTAGTTTTTGGAATAGTAGCTTTTAGAAAAAATGGCAAGTATTTGACAATCAGAACTTAAATTGTGAAGCTTAATTAATACAATTTAAATCATCAAAACTTATGGATAAATACCCTTTGATTTCAGTTGTTATCCCTACCTATAGAAGGGAAAAACTTTTGCAAGATAGCATTGTTGATGTTTTAAGGCAAGACTATCCGCATTTTGAAGTTTTAGTAGTAGATCAAACTCAAACTCACGAACCAGAAACTCAAGCTTTTTTGGAAGAAATGTCAGCAGCAGGTAAAATCAAATTGTTGCGTTTGGATTGGGCGAGTTTACCAGGGGCGCGGAATTATGCAGTCAGAAGATCACAGGGTGAAATCATCTTATTTATTGATGATGATGTAGAGTTAGAACCTGGATTTTTAAGCGCCCATGTCAAAAATTATTTGCAAAATCCAGAAATAGGGGCTGTTGCGGGGCGAGTATTTGACAGAATGAAATTAGGTGACTCTGGGGGAAAATTGGAGATTGAATATTTACCCCCGGAAGCAATGGACCCTGGAATTGCTTGGTATCATATTGATTTAGTCCATACTACCAAACCCCAACAGGTACTCACAGCACGGGGTTGTAATATGTCTTTTCGCAGCGAAATTTTTACTAAGTATGGACTGAAGTTTGATGAGAGGTTTCGCGGTAGTGCGGTGCGGGAAGAGTCAGATTTCTGTTTGCGGGTGAGAAAGACGGGATATAAGATTTGGTATGATCCGGAGGCACATTTGGTACATTTAGGGGAAGAAACGGGAGGCTGTCATGATATTAGTATGCGATCGCTCAATTATCAAGTCACTTTCTATCACAACCATTTTTTATTGGGGTTGAAAAATCTCACTTTTACCCAAGCTTTACGTCTTTACGGACGTTTGTTTGATTGTCACGTTCTGGGAAATCCGCCTTGTTATAAAAGTGGTTCTCCAATTAAAGTTGCAACTCGCGGGGTTTTCTATGTTTTGGGTTTTCTGAAAGCTGTGGGTAGTATGATTCAATCAATCTGGAATGATGGGCAAGTTTACAGTCGGTTAGATCAACAGATTTAGATTATATCATCACAAGATAACTATTGTGGGTGGGCATTTTGCTCACCAATATGGATTAAATGAACCGCGAAGGCGCGAAGAGCGCGAAGGAAGAAGGAAGAAGATAAATGTTATTCTGCTGGGGAAGGATTAGGTTTTTCTTTATTTCAATGTTGTCAATTATATTCAAAATTTATCATGAGAATTTTAGTTGCTAGTCATACCTATATTGTAGATTTGAACTGCGAGAAATTACGCGCTTTATCACAACTACAACCGGGAATTGAAGTTACTGTTGTAGTTCCTAAGCGTTGGAAACCGGGAGGTGTACAAAACAAGATTATTGAATCTGAATATCGTGATGAAGGTGCATTTAAAATAGTACCAATATCTAATTTTAGTCAAAATCATCAAGGACTGCTTACTTTTGGTGCTGATTTAATCACTCTGTTGCGGAAATTCCGTCCCCAAATTATTCATGTAGAACAAGGTTCTAGGGGTTTGGCTTACACCCAAATGATTATTTTAAATCAGCTATTAGGACTTAAAGCTAAGAATATATTTTTTACTTGGTGGAATTTACCTTATGAATTAAAATTACCAGTTGCTTTATTAGAAAAATTTAACCTTAATAATAGTGACGGAATTATTTCTGGTAATCAAGATGGTGCAGAAATTTTACGTCAAAGAGGATATAACGGAGCAATTAAAGTTATGCCGCAGTTAGGTATAGATGAAACTCTTTTTACTCCTCAAACACAACCAGAATTAGCTGCTAAATTAGGTATCAATAAAGGGGATTTTGTTGTTGGTTTTGTCGGTCGATTTGTACCAGAGAAGGGTTTATTAACTCTATTGCAAGCATTGGTATCTTTAAAAAATAAATCTTGGAAATTATTACTATTAGGACGCGGAGAGTTAAAAGATGAATTAATTAAAATATCAGCAGAAAATAATATCCAAGATAGACTAATTATGGTAGAAAGTGTTCCCCATGATGAAGTCGCTAAATATATCAATTTAATGAGTACTTTAGTTTTGCCTTCAGAAACTACTTACAAGTTTAAAACCCTGACTGCTGTAGGTTGGAAGGAACAATTTGGCCATGTTTTAATTGAAGCTATGGCTTGCAAAGTTCCTGTAATTGGTTCTGATTCTGGGGAAATTCCTTATGTAATTGGTGATGCTGGTTTGATTTTTCCTGAAGGTGATGTTCAAGCTTTAGCTAATTGCTTGTTGCAATTAATGGAAAAACCTGATTTGGCTGAAAATTTGGGTAGATTAGGTTATCAAAAATCTATTTTTCAATATACAAATAAGGCTTTAGCACAGCAACAGTTTGAGTTTTATCAAGAATTAGTTAGTTCTTAGTAGAAGGAATTATTTTAACTAACCGCAGAGACGCAGAGGACGCTGAGAGAAGAAAATGAAAATATTGCATATTGTTCCGTCGATTTCCTTAATTTATGGCGGTCCTAGTCAAATGGTATTGGGGTTAGCCCCAGCGTTAACAAAGGCAGGTGAAGAGGTTACAGTTATCACTACAGATAGTAATGGCGATTTTGGTCAAAAACCTCTTGATGTGCCTTTAAATCGCCCTATAAAGCAAGATGGTTATGACATTATTTACTTTCGTTGTGCGCCGTTTCGTAGATATAAGTTTTCTCTTGATTTATTAAAATGGTTAAAAAGTCACTCTAAAGAGTTTGATATTGCCCATATTCATGCTTTATTTTCTCCTGTTAGTAGTGCTTCAGCTTTAATTTGTCGTCAACAAAATTTACCTTATATTTTACGTCCTTTGGGAACTCTTGATCCTGCTGATTTACGTAAAAAGAAAAAATTAAAACAGCTTTATGTAAAAATTTTAGAAGGTGGTAATTTAGCAGGTGCAGCAGCAGTTCATTTCACTAGCGAACAAGAAGCAAAAATATCAGCAAGATTTGGCGTAAAAACAAAAGATTTAGTGATTCCTTTGGGTGTAATTCCTCCCGTGGAAGATGGGAAAAATTCAGTTATTAAGCAATGGGGTATTCCTGGTAATCAACCTGTGGTTTTATTTATGTCCCGCATTGACCCCAAAAAGGGTTTAGATTTATTACTTCCTGCATTAGAAAAATTATTAAATGATGGTTTTAAATTTCACTTTATTTTAGCGGGAACAAATCCCCAAGATCCAATTTATGAACAAAAAATTAAATCTGAAATTGAAAATTCATCATTAAATGCACACACAACAATTACTGGCTTTGTTACGGGTGAAGCGAAACAAAGTTTATTAAAAGCTGCGGATTTATTTGTTTTACCTTCTTACTATGAAAATTTTGGCATTGCGGTAGCGGAGGCAATGGTTGCAGGAAAACCAGTGGTTATTTCTGACCAAGTGCATATATATCAGCAGGTTGTAGATAGTGAGTCTGGTTGGGTGGGGAAAACTGATGTAAAATCACTGGTGGATTTATTAAGAGAGGCTTTGTCAAATCCCCAAGAATGCCAGCGACGGGGAGTAAATGCCGAAAAATATGCCTTAGAGAATTTTAGCTGGGATGCGATCGCACAACAAGTAATTCGAGCTTATCAGGAAATTGTGGCAGACCAAAAAGTTTAGAAATTTAAAATTTTGTTGCAACCGGTGGAATGTTGATGGGATAATTTACCGTTCTGTGTCATGATAACACAGTAAAAATATGCCTTCTTAATTACAGGGAATCTCGCATGACTCTCCGTCTTGGTGATACAGTACCCAACTTTACTCAAGCCTCAACACACGGTGATATTGATTTTTACGCATGGGCCGGTGATAGCTGGGTAGTGCTATTCTCCCACCCTGCTGACTTTACACCAGTTTGCACAACCGAATTAGGTACAGTAGCTAAACTGAAACCAGAATTTGATAAACGCAACGTAAAAGCGATCGCACTCAGCGTCGATGATGTAGACTCCCATAATGGTTGGGTGGGAGATATCGAAGAAACTCAAGGAACCGCCCTCAACTATCCCATTCTCGCAGACGCAGACAAAAAGGTTTCCGACCTTTATGACATGATTCACCCCAACGCAGCTGCAAACATCACAGTGCGTTCCGTTTTCGTTATTGACCCCAACAAAAAACTGCGTCTTAGCTTCACCTACCCCCCCAGCACAGGACGCAACTTTGATGAACTATTGCGAGTAATTGACTCTCTGCAATTAACTGATAATTACAGCGTCGCTACCCCCGCTGACTGGAAAGATGGAGAAGACTGCGTAATTGTTCCATCATTAAAAGATCCCGAAGTTCTCAAAGAGAAATTCCCCAAAGGTTACAAAGAAATCAAACCTTATTTACGCATGACACCCCAACCTAACAAATAATTTCCAGTAACATAAATATTCTTCGTAGGGTGGGTTAGCGACAGCGTAACCCACCTTTTTTATTATAATTGAAACCATTTAGTAGCGATATAATAAAGTCATTTCAGTAAGCAAATATGGAGGAAATCACCATGCTATCATCCCCCTTAATGTTGCAAATGCCATCTTCAATGCCAATGACAGACGAACAATTTTTTGAATTCTGTCAAGTAAACCGTGATTTACGCATTGAAAGAAATAGATTTGGAGAAATATCAATCATGTCACCGACAGGTTCAGAAACAGGAAACCGAGAAGGTAATATATTTGGACAATTGTGGGTATGGTCAGAAAAAGATGGTACAGGTATCACTTTTACTTCCAGCACAGGTTTTAAACTCTCCACAGGTGCAGACCGTTCTCCTGATGCTGCTTGGATAAAATTAGAAAGATGGAATACACTCACACCAGAACAACAGAAAAAATTTGCACCCATATGTCCTGATTTTGTCATCGAATTAAGATCAGATTCTGATAACCTGCAACCATTAAAAGACAAAATGAACGAATATATGCAGGAACCAGGAATACAATTAGGCTTATTAATTGACCGCAAAAATCGCCGAGTTTATATTTATCGTTCTGGACAAACAGAAGAATGTTTAGAAAATCCTAATACTGTTAACTGCGAACCTATTTTACCGGGATTTGTTTTGAATATGAGTAAAATTTGGTAAATAAAATAACTAAAAGGAAATCACTATGCTTTCATCTCCCTTAATGTTGCAAATGCCGTCATCAATGACAGACGAACAATTCTTTGAATTCTGTCAACTAAACCGTGATTTACGCATAGAGAGGAATAAATTTGGAGAAATATCAATTATGCCACCTACAGGTTCAGAAACAGGAAACCGTAATTTCAACTTAGCTGTACAGCTAGGAGTTTGGACTGAAAAAGATGGTACAGGAATTGGTTTTGATTCCAGTACAGGGTTTAAACTCTCCACAGGTGCAGACCGTTCTCCTGATGCTTCCTGGATAAAATCAGAAAGATGGAATAAACTCACACCAGAACAACAAAAAAAGTTTGCACCCATTTGTCCTGATTTTGTCATCGAATTAAGGTCAGCTTCTGATAACCTGCAACCATTAAAAGACAAAATGACCGAATATATGCAGGAACCAGGAATACAATTATGCTTATTAATTGACCGTAAAAATCGCCGAGTTTATATTTATCGTCCTGGACAAACAGAGGAATGTTTAGAAAATCCTGATACTGTTAGTTGTGAACCTGTTTTATCTGGGTTTGTTTTGAATATGAGTAAAATTTGGTAGTCAGAAAATCAATAACAATTCATCAATGCACGTTATTAGTTTTAGAATATTAAGAGAATATACAGAAAATCACGCAGATTCTCAGGAAGCACTAAGAGAACTGCACAAAAAGAAATGCCCAATGTTATTTCTTTTGGAGGAGTCTGGGAAAACAAAAGCCGATTTACAATATTTTTTAGATTCAGAAAGCTTGATTGATGACATTTTAAATGGAACGCAGAAAATAACTTTAGAATTAGCAGAAAAGTTGGGAGATTTTTTTCATATAGAAGCTAGTTTATTTCATGAATAGGATTGAGGTGCATTTGGTTAAGAGATATTTCCTCTTTTCGCTTTTTCCACTTTCTCAACTTGCTTGGGTGCTTCCATTTCATTGAATAGTCGGATAGCTTCATTAAAGTTGGTGTTGCTGTTTCCGGTTTCTTCCATTTTTTGATATGTTAAACCTATTTGGTAGTATGCTTCTGCTAAATCACATTTAGCACCGATTTTATCTAATAGTTCTATTGATTCTGAATGATGGGAAAGTGCTTTTTCAAAATCATTTTGTATTCGATATAGTTCTGCTAAACCAGTTAAGGCTTTTGCTTTAACGTGACTGGAGTGACTTTCCTCTGCATAACACATTGCTTGGCTGTACATTGCAAAAGACTTATCTATATCTGTCAAATTTTTATATGTTAAACTTAGAAATAATAGTGAATGTCCTTGAGTCCATGTAGTACCTTTAGTTAAAGCAAATTGATTGTGAGTTTTTTCTGCAAAATAAAATGCTTTATCTTTAAGTCCTAAACATGAATTTATAAAAGCTAACAAAAACCACGATTCTAAAATAAAATGGTTGTCAATATCGAGGTTATTAGAAATGAATAGACAACCATCTTCAAGAATTTTAATAGCATCTTCTAGTTCTCCTAAATCTATTAAACAACACGCTATATTAACAAAGAAAGCAGATTTTACTTCCTGAAATCCTAGCATATTGATATCTTGAATATTTACTTGAGAAAGCGAGGTTAAATATTTATCTGCTAATCTGTATGACTCTTTGTGATATTCAATTGACTTTCTTATAAGACCTATTAAGTTGTATGTATATCCGAGCGACAGATAGAGTTCACTTAGACAATAAATATCATTTACATAATTAATTATACGACTTATTGAAAAGCTTGATTGTTGCAATAAACCTAGTCTCCAAAATGACGTTCCTAGAGATTCTCGTTGATCCCACTTATTTTCTCTATCGTAGTTATCGATTAATACTCCTATTTTGCGGGTTTGCAGTTGTAATTTTAATCTGTCTAAAGTAATTCCAAATTCCCTTCCTGGTTCTTCTTGAAAATGTTGCTTTAGCCATTCTTCAACTACACTTTCAACAGCGGTAATATTCTCCTTATCTTTCGCCATTTCTAGTGGTAATACCAACTCAAATCCTTGAGTATTTAGATATTGCTTGGCTAAAGTTGACTTACCAACTCCCCCAGATGCTTGAATAACGATGATTTTTTCACCTTCATTAATAAGGTCATTGATATCATTAATTGCTGTGTCTCGTCCGACAAAATCACGTAATTCATCATTACATTTGGGTGAACTTTCAGAATCAGATATTTTCTGTTTTTCAGTAGACAAATGTTGTTTTATTACATTACTGAGATTATTTTTGGTAACTTTTACACCCAAAACCTCAGATAGTATTTTCCACAAGTTAGAACCAATTTCTTTACTGTAATCTTCACTAAAGTTATATAAATTGTCTATTTCTCTATAAAGTTTACCTTCTAAACAACCTCTCAATACAGTCATCTGTGAATCATTGAGAGGTTTTTTAGTGTGGTTTTCAATTAGACTTTGAGTAAATTTTAAAGCATCATCAGTATTCATTAGATAGCAGAATTTAAGTTGATTTTTAGTGGATATTCAGTAAATTTAGCATTTTTTACCCACAAAACCAACGAAAACCTACTTTCCCCCACCATTTTTTATACAAATTACCTACTTTTTCTTACTGACAAGGCTTTGAGGTTCAAGTACAGTCTTGGTATGGGTTGAGAACCCAGTAAAAAATCTGAGTAATCAATTCATTTTTATTCATTTCAACAAAGGAACATGAGGATGAAAGTAGAACTTTTGACTAAACCTGAATCTCCAACAATACCCTCACAAGAGGACGTTGTAACTTCTCCCAGTGCTTCTACCTGTACTTGGTGTGGTAAAAATATGTTCTTGGGTGGTCATTGTAAAACTCGTGAAGAGGCTGCTAACTGTGGTTACTATAAAAAACGTTAGGTCTTGAGCAATACCTTTAGAGTATTCCAACTAAAGAAATTCCCAATTATCATTGCTTAGGTGTAGCCTTTCCGCAGGGTAATCACAGATTTTGGATCATTTATTTTTTGGAAGACTCTTAGACAATTAAAGATGCTAAATTAGCGATCGCCCTCTAGTCTCTAGCTACGTTGACTTCATAAGAGCGATCGCTTTCCTGTATCTATGGAAAACAAAGAACAATAACAGTATTATATAATATAAATAGCTTTACCCCTGATTTCTATGACATTAGCAGAAATTTTACCCTCACTGCAAAAATTATCTCATCAAGAAAAAATCAAAGCCATTCAATTTTTAGCCACAGAATTAGCTCAAGAAGAGCAAGATTTAGGAGCAGAATCACTTGATTATAGTCAAATAGATACAGAATTAAATTTTCAGTCTCTTAGTGAAAAAGACATGATTGAGCAAAGCAAATCTGCTTTAGAAAGCTACCTTCATACAGGTTCAGGAGTCAAACATGAAGAAGTCCAGAAATGGGCAAATAGTTTAATAATTCAACAATAAAACTAATGTCTGAGATAGTTTGGACAGAAACTGCTATTAATGATTTAAATCGTCATTATGATTTTATAGCACTTAGTAATGCTGACGCAGCAGCCCGCGCAATACAAGCAATTGTTTCTTTAGGGGGAAGTCTAGAACAAAATCCGCGTCGTGGTGCGATTATAGATGAAATAGCAGGATTACGAAAACTTGTAGTTTCTTTTGGTAAGTATGGTTTTATAATTCACTACATTATTCTTGAGGATGATGTGCTTATTTTACGTATATATCATGGACGAGAGAATAGACCTATTTAGTTAATTGCAAGATTGAAAGCGTTAGCTTACCATCGCCTATTATTTCTCCTTCCTGCAACTGCAAAATAACAGGTTCAATATCATCACGAATTTTCCGATATCGTTTTGATAGTTTATATAATTGTTTTTCAAATTCAGGAGAAAATTTAACTGAGATATCATCTATACCATTCACTTTCAATTCTCTTCCATAATTCAGAAATAGGTCTAGCCTTACCAGATTTTACTTCTTCAAAAGCCCTAGTTAAACTCTCTTTTACTTCTTCAATAGGAATATCATCAAGATCATAATCATCCGCTTCTGGTAAAAGAATAATTACTTTGACAGCATTAAAATTATCAATTTCTAAAGGATAATCTAAGGTTAATTGTCCTTCTTGTATCTCACTCAACCGAAAACCGCTATATACACTTTCTTATCTTACTCCTAAACTCTACTTTGATATGTAATTAAAATAAAGTATCAATAAATAATCCTGTAAATCCTTTAATCTTGAAAATCCTGATTCGCTTTTTATTGTAAAATTAATATATTATAATTCTGCTAAAATATTATAAGCCTCATTCACCAACCGGATCTTTTCTTGTACCTGTTTTTGCATTTGTGGCTGATTCACAAATAAATCAGGATGCCATTTTTTCACCAATGTCTTATAAGCTTGTTTCACTTCAACAAAAGAAGCAGTAGATTGTAACCCTAAAATTTTATAAGCACGATCAATTCTATCTTTCTCTACTTGTGTCTTTGGTGGATTTTGTGCTTTTTGATTTGTATTTGTTTGTTGCTGTTTCCCTGGAGATTTCATATTAGCTTTCATTTGCGCTATTTCTTGATCAAGTTCCCAAGCACGAAATTTAGCCTCTGTTTCTGCGGGATTTGGTGGAGGTGTATAAACCTGCTGACGTGGTAGTTCTACTTTGACTTGAGGAGTATTTGGTTCAGGTGGAGTATAAACCTGTTGAGGGGGTGGTTCTACTTTCTTTTCTGTGTATGTATACTTGCTACTGTTTCCTTGAGGTGGTGTTTGAGTATTTGCAGGTTTAGGAGTTTCTTTATAAGGTTGATATTTAGTTTGAATATTTACTTTTTCTAATTCTGTCAATAACTGATTAAATCCATTTTGTAATTGTTTTATATCTTCACGTTTTTGACTAATTTCACGCGGTTCTTGACTAACTTGAAAGTTAATGACTTTCACAGCTTTTTGTTCATATTCAGCTAAAATAGATAAACCCTGACTGCTAAAACTAGATAAATAATTTTCAGCCGCAGCTATACAAATTGTCGCTACCTGTTGATGATAAGTTTCTTTAGCTGATTGTTCTTCAGCATTTTGAATATTTTGATTTAATAAATAAGAAATACTCCCAACTACAGCAGCACCTACAGGGCCACCTAATAGCCAACCAATACCACCACCTACAGCAATAGAACCAGGATCTGTTATATCATTGGTATTATTTTGTTTTGCAGGTAGAGTTATTTGGGGTGTAGTGGGAAATGGTATTTTTAAATCTTCTGGTCTTTCTGATTTGAAGAATTCATAAGCTTGATATAGCCATTTTATCACTGCTAACTGCAATTCGGTTAAGTCTTTTTTTAAAGTTCCTATTTGCCAAGATTGCAAATTATTTTCTGCTAATGCAACAGCAATATCACTTTGGTATTTAGCCAATAAATTTGGTAAATACAACCATTTTTTTAATTCATAAACACTAGTATTAAAACCTTGTTTAATTAGGTCTTTAGCTTTTTGTTTAATATCATTTTTAGCATTTTCTTTATCATCAAATGATTTAATTTCACTAGCAATTTTATCAATTTTATCTGCTAATAAAGGTTGAATTTGCGAGGTAATACCCTGAATTCTTGGTAAACGTACACCACCAGTATTTTGCTGTAAAATTCCGACTATATTTTGTAAAGCTGTTTCAAAAGCTGCTAAACCGCTACTATTTGCAAGCGCAACATCACCTTTCAATCTAGCGCGTAAAGCGGGTAAAGCATCAACTCGATATAAATTACTAAAACCGGCAGGTAATTCGGAACGAAAACTTTCTGCTACGAATAATAAGCGATTTTGGACTTGTTTTTGTTCTTCTGGTTCTAGTAAATTGAGGAAATTAGCCACAAAAATAACTGTTTTAATTCCTCTATCTAATAACCAATCACGTAGGTTTTCCCGTTCACCTAAAGTCATTAGTTTACGCGCATCTAATAATTGTATAACTAAGTCTGTTTCTAATAACTTATCTCGGACTAAATTATCTTGTGCTTCTCTGTCATTTGTTCCCGGTAAATCAACAAATTCTATTCCTGTTTCTAAGAAGGGATGAGGACAAAAAACTTCAACAGATGCAACATCTTTTCGCATCTGTCTATTACCGTCAAGAATCGCAAATTTTTGTAAAATATCTGTGCCACTGCGGTAGATTTCTGTACCATCTACTAACATAATCCGAGTTCTGACATCACTACCATATTTAACAGTAATTGCTGCACCTGTGGTGGGAATTAAATCAATTGGTAAAGTTCGATTTCCCAACATTGCATTTAACAAAGTTGATTTACCATGATTAAAGGGGCCAAATACCGCAATCTGAAAATTAGGATTAGCGAGATGATTGGAAATTGTAATGACATCTTGATAAAGCTTAGATTTTTGATCTAAATTTATTAATTTACAGGTAGATTTAAGAGAATTTGTTATTTCTTGGTAAAGTTCATATTGTTTTTGCATATTTGTCTAAAATAATTCGATTCGCTTGGTGTTAGAGTGAAAAATCTTTAGTTTTTGTGTAGGTTGAGTTAAGCGACAGCGCAACAAAGTTTTAATCATGTTGGGTTTCCTTGCGTCAACCCAACCTACAATTGTCTATTTACTAGCTATAATAAGCTAACAAATTGCTGTATGCAGCTTCGATTTTTTGCAGTTGTTCTATGACACCTTCTTGTAAATTTTTCAGACGTTTGAACTCACTTTCACGGTTAATTTCCCGCGTTTCTTTCTGTTTGAGTAAATTATCTAATTCCGATTTGCGAGAAGTGATATCATCATTAATGCGTTGATTTACTTCTTTTTCGTAAGCATCAAAACATTCTTTGACTGCATCATAAACAATTGGAGCTTGTTCTTGTGCTACTTGCGGTAAATATTTAACTAACTCTTTTTTGGCAGTTTTAACTAACTCTTTCCGCGCTTGATCTGCTTGTAAAATTCCTACCCCCAAACCTAACAAAGCGAAGCCAATTGGCCCCAGAAAAATACCTGTGACTGCGGTAATTATTCCACCAACACCAATAACAGTAAAGTAGTTTAAAAGGATATTTTTCCAATCAAAACCTGCACCAGCTAAAGCTACACCAGCTAAGTTACCTCTCGATAAAGATAACAAACCCATTGCCCATTTTGCCCATCCAGGAGAGTTATCTTCTTCTGTGGTATTATTGGCATTGACTTTAACTGGTTGTCCTGTTAATTTTTCGTTGATTTGATTGGTGACTTGACTATAAGAAGCACCGTATTGAGCAGCGGAGCGAGATAATTCTTTAAAGGCTGAATTCATGTCTTTTTCAGCAGTTAAAGTCCAAGCTGAAAACTTATCTGTGATGTATTGTTCAAATGCTTTTTGTAATGCGATACTAAAAGCATCCCGTTTACCACTACTCAGAAAATCCAACAAGTTTAATTCTGGTTGATAGCGCAAGAAATCATTTTCAAAGGTGTTACCTAAGTTTAAAACATAGCTGCGAAATGATTCAGATACTGTTCGGGCTTGATTATCTCTGGTGTTGATAATTTCCTTTTGAAATTGATCACGGATATTGGTGAGTTTATTAAATTCAGGTTCAACTGAATCAATGCGGCTTTTTAATTCATCAACATCTTTATCAAGTAAAGGAATACGTCTATCAATCGCTTCACGGGTGTGGTTTACAGCTTGTCTAGCTAAGGTTCTGACTTGACGTAATTCTGCGATCGCTCTTTCTCTAGTCAAAAAGGTGTTCAGCGCCCCCATGAACTCAGGAAAGCCAGTCTGACTTAAATCAGCTTGAGGGTTCTTTAACCTGCGTCTCAGTGCTTGAATGGATGAAATCTCAAATACCCTTTCATCGTAGATATCCTGTCCATCTACAGAACAATATTCGGCTAAATTGGCTTTAAAAACCTGTCTGAGTCTATCTTCTGCTGCTGTTAACTCTTCCACATCATCAGGATCAATTAATGATTCTTTCACCTGATCCCAAGCATTAACTAAGAAGAAAACTGATAAACCTCTACCTTTGATATAATTCTCTAAATAACGTCTTTCACCTAAAGTACAAGGCTGAGAAGCACGCATCACAAACAAGATTGCATGACAGTTATTTACATAACCTAAAGATAACTCATTTCGTGCTTCCGTATCATTTAAGCCTGGACTATCAACAATTTCAATACCCTTTTCTAACAAAGTTAAAGGATACTCAACAACCGCATAATCAACATCAGGAAAAGCTTGTTTTTGCTCCTGTTCTAACTTCTTTGCTTCAGCCGGATCAATAGTATATTTATATTTAAAACTTTGAAAATCTAGCTGTTGGGGACTTTTGCCATTATTAAAATGAATGGTAACTTTTTTTTCTGCCCCATAGCGTAAAATTGTTAATACTGCTGTACAAGGATTTACATCACTGGGTAATAAATTCTCACCAATTAAGGCATTAAGAAACGTGCTTTTTCCTCGTTTCATATCACCCAAAACCAAAAGGCGAAATACACCGTTATTGAGATTTTTACTAGCTACAGTAATATCTTCAATGTCTCTTGCTAAACTAAGTTTACCTGATGAACTATCTCCAGCTAATTCCGCTTGATTAATTGTATCAGCAATTTTGCTCAAACAAATAGCAATCTCTGAACGTACTTGAGCAACACGCTCTAAATCATTGATAAACTTGTCAGTTCCAACTTGATAATTCATGGTGATGACACTTTATTTAGAGTTATTAACTTTGGATTCCAAAAAAAGCTTGTAAGTGAGAAAAGCCAAAGCGCCAAAAATAACAATTCCAGCTAAAACTGAAGCCACTCGCACTGCAACTAAGGTTGCAACAGCGAATCCAAACAGCTTTGCACCGAGAATTACTTTTCTCATCCAAGGCTTTTGAGAATTTTCGGGTTGATGTTTAACGGTTTGATAAACAGGTGCTTCATGAGGATTAATTTGATTGTCTATTTCCCGCAGTCGCATTTCAACTTTGCGTTGAAGTTCTCGATTGCGTTCATCTTGAGATGCCATCTGTATCCACCCCTTCTGGTCAATTCCTCCGTATTTTAACTCACTCTAATAATTGCAACCAACTGTAAAATTACCGCGTCAGCGTCAATGACTTGAACAGACGACCGCGAAAGAGTTACAGTAAATTGCAGATAAATGAAGTAAAGAATCTAAATTCAAAGCCAGTTTTACTCCTGACTTCTGACTCCTGACTCTTGCTGTATATTGCTTCATTTACTGAGATTCAATATTTTTGGGTGACTTTTCGGAAATTGTGGGTAAATTTCTCACCTAAAGCATTGTAAGGCATTGAGAATAGATTCACTTATGCGCCAAAATTTTGATAGAAAAGAATTCAAGTAAATTCAACATGGATATCAAACAAGGATTTGTCGGCACTATTGGTAACACACCACTGATTCGCTTAAATAGCTTCAGTGAAGAAACAGGCTGCGAAATCCTCGCCAAAGCTGAATTTCTCAATCCTGGTGGTTCCGTCAAAGACCGCGCTGCACTTTATATTATCGAAGACGCGGAA
The DNA here is from genome assembly GCF_051781005.1 of Anabaena sp. WFMT. Classification (NCBI taxonomy): domain Bacteria; kingdom Bacillati; phylum Cyanobacteriota; class Cyanophyceae; order Nostocales; family Nostocaceae; genus Anabaena; species Anabaena sp. WFMT. The sequence goes on from NZ_JBPWOA010000037.1 coordinate 120,448, forward strand.
AAAAAAGGTTTACTCAAACCTGGTGGGACGGTAGTGGAAGGAACGGCAGGTAATACTGGCATTGGACTCGCGCATATTTGCAATGCCAAAGGTTACAAATGTCTGATTATTATTCCCAATACCCAATCTCAAGAAAAGATAGATGCAATGACCACCTTGGGTGCAGAAGTCCGTCCTGTTCCTGCTGTACCTTACAAAGACCCTAATAATTACGTCAAGCTATCGGGTAGAATTGCGGCGGAAATGGAAAATGCCATTTGGGCAAATCAGTTTGATAATTTAGCTAATCGTCTCGCCCATTATGAAACCACAGGCCGGGAAATTTGGGAACAGACAGACGGTAAAGTAGATGGTTGGGTTGCAGCAACTGGTACTGGTGGTACTTATGCTGGTGTAGCGATGTATCTGAAAGAAAAAAATCCAGCAGTAAAATGTGTTGTAGCTGATCCTTTAGGTAGTGGTTTATACAGTTATATCAAAACTGGCGAAATCAAGATGGAAGGCAATTCTATCACCGAAGGTATCGGTAATAGTCGGATTACAGGCAATATGGAAGGCGCACCTACTGATGATGCTATCCAAATAAATGATGCAGAAGCTTTACGTGTTGTTTACCAGTTGCTACGAAAAGATGGGCTATTAATGGGTGGTTCCACTGGGATTAATGTTGGTGCTGCTGTTGCTTTAGCGAAACAGTTGGGGCCAGGACATACTATTGTAACTATTTTGTGTGACAGTGGTTCTCGTTATCAGTCAAGAATATTTAACCGTGAATGGTTAGCAAGTAAAGGGTTGGTTATTAGTTAGGAATTTTATTACCTACAGCGTTTCTTGGTCGAATGCAATACAATCGAGGGCGGGGTTTCCCCGCCCCTACAGGCTTGGTGATGATAAATATTTGTAGTCAAAATGGCAATGCATAAATGTCAAACTTCCCAACTCAGAATCAACCTGATACTCCCAAGTGCGTACAAGTGTGCCAATATCGTACCTGTAGAAAACAAGGTGCAGCAGAAGTTTTAGCTGCTTTTCGCGCTTTATCAATTCCTGATGTGACAGTTACAGCTAGTGGCTGCTTAGGACAATGTGGTAATGGACCGATGGTGCTAGTGTTACCAGATATGGTCTGGTATGGCAGAGTTCAACCTCAAGAAGTTACTCGAATAGTGGAACAACATTTATTAGGTGGTCAAAAAGTTAAACATATGCTTTATTATCGTTTTCATCCCCAGGGATAAAACTCATTAAAACTATACTGATTCTGCACTCTTGTTCACTGAAGTGAGGAAACTGATGGACATTCAGCAGCTACGTCAATCTTTAAAAATGAAGTGGCTAAATTACTGCCAGGAAAATCGTCCTTGGCTGGTTGAAATGCGAATTTGGCACTCCTATGATGGTGTCAGACGACCTTCATCTGGTTATATTTTGGCCACTCTGTCTGTTTTGGAACCGCAGTTAAAGGAAATACTCCCTTTTATTCTGGATTTAAATAATGATCCTGATCAAATAGTCGCGGCTTTAGGTCTTCATTTTAATCCTGATGAGGAGTTAGGTTTATTAAAATCAGAGGATTCTGTGGCTAAAAACGAGATTGTCAGTAAGCCTCCTATGAAGACGCAGGTTGCAGATACGCCAAGACAAAAGGAACACAAACAGGTGTTATTGAAAATTACTACAGGTGTTGAAGAAAAGCGCCAACCTGTTTCGGTGGGTGCAGTAGCTACACCAGTTAATCACCATTCTCCACCAAAGCTGCCTTCTGGAATGAGACGGGAAGAAACAGTCAAGGGAACTGACAAGCCAGCTGCGCGATCGCATTCTCCCACCCAGTCATCACTGACAATAACTACCGCAGTTCCTACTCAAACCAAAGCTTTACCTTCTGTCCCCAAAGTGACTGAACCCAATCACAACGCTAAATTTATGAACATCCCAGTGAAAAAAGTTTCCAGTATTTCACCTACTCAAACTAATGCCCGCAGTTTACCTTCTTGGATAGATGAGTCTTGTCAGGGTGTAAAATGGCAACATGATGAAACAATTAACCGCAAATTGTAAATCGAGATTTTTACGCAATCCTACTGAAAGGAACTCCAAAAAATAAATTATCCAATTCCACCGAATCAAAACGACTTTTCCTCAACCTGCACCCTGCCTCTTATGGGTACTCGTGAGAAACAAATGGGACTGCAACTACTTCTCCCTCGGTTGCACCAACTTGCACCTTTAAGCCCACACCACCTGCTTTACTGCGAATATAACCTAGTCCAAAGTGACCATCAGGCGTTTCCGTGTAACTGGTGAGTTTACCGACTTTTTCATCTCCAATTGTCATCACGGTTCCTGGTTCAGCAGCAGCATCAAGACGGATTCCCCACAGGTATTGTTTTACACCTTTATAAGTATTTAATCTAGCAATGGTTTCTTGTCCGATGTAGCAACCTTTGTTAAAGGAAACTGTTTGCCATAGCCCTACTTCTAGGGGATTATAATCATCAGTGAGTTCAAAATCTGGTGCTGGACGACCTTGTAAGATTCGCAAAGTTTCCCAAGCGCGATCGCTCAATTCTACCGCACCCAATTCTAAAATTCGCTCCCACCACTTTTGTTTTTCAGCGATCGGTAAAATTAGGGTATATCCAGGTTCAGCCAAGCCACTACCCACAGCAAATATCGCACCATCAACCAAGATGTGGTTCCCATAAGGTTGACCGATAAGCGCCCCAGCACCAAGCTTTTCAATAATGCCGTTACTTTGAGTCCCAATTAAGCTCAGGATAGCTGTTTCTTCCGTTACATCGGTTAATACTACCTTGTCAGCAAAGAAGATATAGCGATCTAACCATTGCATCAAGAACTCACGACGGTTAGCCGAAACCAACAATAAAACAGCATCATCGAGAACATAACCAGTCACCAAATCAATTGTGCGGGCTGTGGATGTTAAAAATACCGTATCACAGCCTTCTCCTGGTTTGAGGCGTTGGAAATCATTAGTACTTTGTCCGTGTAAAAAGCGGAGACGATCAGCGTCAGAAATACGGATGATTCCCAAATGAGAGCGATGGCTACGCCCGCCGCAGGCATCGCTTACAGCAACCCCTTCCCTCGCTGCCTGGATAGCGGCTGCGTCTTTACCGTCAATTGCAGATGTTGGCATAGTAATGAAAACTTGCCCTATTCTAATGTTTTTGCCTGAAAAATCTTAGCAAATAAGGGTTTGTTGCTTCAACTTATTTTGAGATATAGCGGTATGCATTTGAATGAAATACATTATAGCCCCCTCATCGCTTGCGGGGAGGGGGTTGGGGGTGGGGTTCTTGTATCTCACTCAACCAAGAACCGCTATAGTCATTTATTCACCGAAAAAACACAAAATCACATACTCTATATAATTTTTGTCATCTGTCAAATTTAAGATATACCATTTAAAGGTTTGTTGTGAAATCCCCAGGAAATAGGTCAAATTAAAGATGTAAAAATCGCTTTTTTGGTGTTAAATGTTGAGTATTGCTCAAATTTCTGGAATTAAATCAACAGAAACCATAACTCTGTTGTCGTCATGATTTGTGTAGGAGTGAATGTGAATACTATGTTTATGCGTAAAAATCTTTTTTGCTTACCAAGTTTAACTGCGATCGCCATTTTAGGTAGTAGTTTATCCGCAACTGCTCAGACAACTCAACCATTTGCCACTGTAATGCCTGACAATCAGGTAAGTACCGAATTCCAGCTGCAAACCAACTTTCCTACAGAGGTAATAACCTCTACCGAAACTGGGGAGAACCTAATGTCTGACAGCCAATTGAGTGCAGAACCCACTGCAACCAAATTTGCTGAAGTACAGCAGTTTCCCGACGTTGTTACAGAAAAAACTTCTAATCGGACAATCATCCCCGTACCCGGAACAGTCGCCACATCATCAATCATGTTGACAGATGAAGGGACAGAACCTACTTCCGAACCATCTGCGGCTCAAGTAGCACAGCCCAACCAAATAGCACAATCGGATATTGATGTAGGAAGATCAACCCGTGGTGGTAGTAGCTATGTTGGACTTGCAGGTAACATCGGGTTAAGCGGTGGTACTTCATCCCTAGCCGATGGTAACTTCACAGTAATCAGCAAAATCGGTTTTACACGGTCTTTATCTGTCAGACCAGCAGTGATATTAGGGGATAATACGACCTTTCTCATTCCCATCACTTACGATTTTTCATTCCAGCAAATAGGAGATCCCTTTACCGAACGTCTACCCATTGCTCCTTATGTAGGAGTCGGTGCAGCCATTCAAACTGGAGATAACTCTGAAACGGCTGTCCTAGTAACTGGTGGTATTGATGTACCTCTAAATAATAGATTTACCGCCACAGCCGCTGTCAATGCAGGATTTTTCGATCAAACCGATATCGGCCTCTTGGTAGGAGTTGGTTACAACTTTGGCGGATTTTAAATAGCAGGAGTCAGGAGTCAGCCCTTCGACTTGTCTTCGACACACTACGTGAACGCTCAGGGCAAGGAGTCAGGAGTCAGGAGGAAGATCAATAAATCCTCCTCATCTCCCCCAAATTATTTGGGACTAACTTTATCAATCACCTTTATTTTGCCATCATCTCCCACTGTCCAAACATCGTAGACTCCAATGACATCGCCATTAGCATCAACATCTACGTTGCCACTAGCTCCTTGATAGTTAATTTTTTTACCCTCTTTTAGCAACTTCAGACCTTCACAGACATCTGTTACTTCTGTACCTTCTCCACCAGCTACTTCCCGGATTTTGCCAGCAATACCAACACCTGTATTTTCTTTAGCCGCTTGTGCTGCCAATGTTAACAAAGCAGCAGCATCCCAAGCTTGGGGTGCGTATTCTCCTGGGGAACCGCCTTTTTTCTCTTGCCAAAGTTTTTTGAAAGCTGCTAATGCTTTACCATCAGAACCAGGGACTGTACCAATCGCACTGGATAGAAGATATTTTCCATCAGGACTTTTACCTACTTGCTCAGGAAAACTATCTGACTTCACTCCATCTGTCAGCATAATTTGTACTCCTTTGGCTAAACCTTGTTGATAGGCAGCTTTGAGGAATAAACTACCTGTTTCGGCGTACATCACAGCTAGTACTGCATCTGGTTTACCCGCAAAAGTAGCACCCGCTTCAGTATCAAATGTTTGAGCTTTAGGGTCGTAGCGGACAGGTTTATCTTTATTAACTACGGTTCCACCTAGTTTTTCAAAGGTTTGGACAAATGCTTTTTCAAAACCTACGCCATAATCGTTGTTGATGACGACTGTAGAAACTCTTTTAAAACCTTTTTTCTTCGCAAGTTGGGCTAAAGCCAGTGCTTGGTAGGTATCTGGGGGAGCCGTCCGCGCCCAATATCCTTTAAAGTCACCTTTTTGGGCTTTGTCTGTAAATACGGGGCTGGTGCTACCAGGAGAAACCAGCATAACTTTATTAGGAGTGGCAACGGAAATAGCCGCAGTAGAAACGCTACTAGCAAAGGAACCAACTACACCAGCTACTTTATCCACAGTTGCTAATTTAGTCATGCCGGCAGCACCAGCTTTGGGGTCGGTTTGGTCGTCTACTTCTACTAAGGTGACTTTTTCGCCATTGACTCCACCGCAAGCGTTGACTGTATCAACAAGCAAGGGAACAGAACCAACCATTTGCTGGCCTATGGAAGCTAAGTCACCAGTTGTTGGTAACAAGCTGCCAATTTTCAGCCCTTTGCTGCTGCCAGATGTGCTGGTTGAGTTAACTGCTGGGGTCGCACTAGTTTCGTTGGGGGTTGGGTTGGTTGTGGTGGTATTTTCACAAGCAGCCATGAAAAAGCCGCTGGCTATAGTAACTACACTTAAGGTCAGGGAAACACTAATTTTAGACATATATCACTTTCAATGTTAGTCACTTCGTCACTCGCCTTTGGGTGAGTTAGAAGCTTGTTTTGGATCAAGCTAAATAATAACACCCCTCTGAAGGAGTATAATTGCCTAAGGAATATTAATATTTGTAAACGCACAAATACTTGATGTGTGTTAGTTAAAAACGGAGAGGGAGGGATTCGAACCCTCGGATGGACCTTACGATTCCATCAACAGATTAGCAATCTGCCGCTTTCGACCACTCAGCCACCTCTCCTGGTCATGGATACTAATAGTAGCAGATGTTTTGAGTTAAGTCAATATTTTTTTTGACCTTAGGCAAAAACCTATTTTTTCTTATCTCAATTTAGTAGTTTTAACCATTGTACGGACGGAGTTACCGCCCGTATCAAGTGTTAAAGTACTTGCGATCGCATCCAAGCCGCTGGCAGAGTACGGAATTTTTGCCATTGGGGGACGTAAGCACGCTGACTGAATACTTCATAATCATTGCGCTCAATCACATCTAGAATTTGCCCATACAGCATGGAGGCTGCCCAAACTGGCCAACGGGCATCGGGTGCTAGGTAAGAAATTCCCTGATCTGCCTGGATATAAAATTCACGGGCGCGAGCAATTTCAAAGCGCATGAGGGAACGCCAACGGTCATCTACGACACCTTTAAAGAAGTCTTCTTCGGTGTAGTTGAATTTGGCGAAGTCTTCTAGGGGAATGTAGATTCGCCCCCGTTTTGCGTCCTCACCAACATCCCGAAGAATATTAGTGAGTTGATTGGCAATTCCTAGAGCGATCGCTTCTGCTGTGGGAACATAAGGCTGTTGGTTTTGATGCCAAGGTGCTGTATAGACACTTTGATCTATACCCATAATTGCCGTTGACATTAAGCCGACAGTACCAGCAACACGGTAGCAGTAGAGGTATAAATCCTCAAAGGTTTCATAACGACTACGATATAAATCCATGCGCTGACCAGCAATCATATCCCGGAAAGGTTGAATGTCGATGGCAAAGCGTTGGAGAGTATCCACTAAAGCTACATCGTAGTTGTCCAAGGGGCAGCCCGCAAAAATTGAGTCCAGCTGCTTTTCCCATAGGTCTAGGGTTTCTGGGGTGGTGAGAGCAGATGCGGGCCCATCTACTAATTCATCTGTACGGCGACACCAAGCGTATATTGCCCAAACAGATTGACGCTTTGCCGGACTCATCAGCAATGTACCCAGGTAAAATGTCTTGGCATACTTAGCAGTGAGTTCCTGACAAAGTTTGTAGGAATTGTCTACAGAGACCAGCGTTTTCATGCGCGGGGGGGAATCAGGCAGTTGCAGCATTCGTTGCGGGCGGTCGAGTTAGCGTTTGCAGGTGGGAAGAGTTTGCTACCGGTGGCGCTATGGCTCCTTTGTCGCCACGCGAGCTATCAAAGATCGCCTGCGCTGTTAGCTTACCAGAAAGTACGGCACCTTCCATACTGGCTAGGTAGCGTTGCATGGTGTAATCCCCAGTCAGATAGAAGTTAGAAATGGGGGTTTTCTGTGAGGGACGGTGCTGTTGACGACCTGGGGTGGCTTTGTAAACTGAACGTGGTGTTTTCACGACGTGATATTTCAGCAGCTTGGTTGGGTTGTCTACCCCAAAATGTTGAGGGAAGAGTTTTTCCAACTCGGTAATCGTGGCAGCGACAATCTCTTCTTCAGACTTGGAAATCCAATCTTTAGCCGGTGCTAGAACTAATTCCAGCATAGAACGGTCAGGATTGGCATATTCACGGCAGGTATTACTCATATCAGCATATACGCTGAGGAGGGGCGATCGCGAAAATAGCAGATGATCAATATCTGTTAATTTGCGGTCAAACCATAAATGTACATTAATGACTGGTACACCTTCCAACCCATTTAGCTGTTGGAAAAACTCCATTTGCTGCCAAGGTGTAGGCAAAATCACCTTTAACGGGTCAACAGGCATGGCAGATACATAGGCATCTGCTGTAAATATTTCATCTTCTGCCCCATCTAAGCCCCGCAGTAAGAATCCTTTTACTGTACCGTCTTCGTTAAGTAAAATCTCTTTCAAAGGCGCATTCAGCCGTACCTCACCACCACGTTCAGTGATGTAATCTATGATTGGCTGACACAATCTCTCTGTGGGTGAACCATCCAAGAAGGCCATTTTAGAGCCGTTTTTCTCTTGGAGAAAGCGATTCAGGGCTGTAAGGAGGACGGTGGCAGATATTTCATCGGGGTCAATGAAGTTCAACGCTTTTGACATGGCGATGAAAACTTCTTTTTCTACCCGTGGAGGAATATTTTGCTTTTGCAGCCACTCCCGCCATGAATATTTGTCCATTTCTTCAACATACTGTTGCCCTTTGAGGATGGCTGGGAGTAAACCAATTCCGAAACTGATTTTTTCCGGCCATGTCAGCATATCGTTGTTTCTCAAAATTGCCACTACACCATTGATAGGGGCTGGCAAGTCAGGGAAATCAAAGCGGCTGTAAGTACCTGGTGCATCCGGTTGGTTGAAGATCATTGTGTGTTCTTTCCACTGCAACCGATCTTCAATGTTCAGTTCTTTGAATAACTGCAACATATTGGGGTACGCCCCAAAGAAGATATGCAGACCCGTTTCGTACCAGTCGCCATCAGCATCTTTCCACGCTGCCACTTTGCCCCCTACTACATCTCGGCGTTCCAAGACAATGGGAGTGTGTCCTAAATCTGTGAGATATTTGGCGCAGGAAAGTCCTGCTAAACCAGCACCCGCGATAGCTACGCTGCACTTCGTGTTCGCTACTCGCATTTAAACCTACTGCTTTTCAATATTTCTTAACCGTTTTCTCGTTCTCATTATATGTTGCAATCCGTTACATTTGGCATCACTTCCTGAAAAGGCTGAGGAATTAGAGACCAAAAGATAAAGTAGAGAGGATTTAATTTTCTTTTGGTCAGCCGATTATGCACACATCTCAGCAGTCGCACAGCTTTGGTAATCACCTGATTCTCGGTATTTCTGGTACAATTCTCAGCGATGATGATAAGCGGGCGCTCAATGAGCTAAAACCAGTGGGAGTGATTTTTTTCGCCAAAAATTTTCTTGATGGTGTACCTTATCCGATTTGGTTAGAAAGCTTCCAGCAGTTAATTGACCAAGTTCGCCAATATACTGAACGTGACTTGATGTTTACTACATTAGACCATGAAGGCGGACGGGTTGTGCGGACACCTTCACCTATTACCCGTTTTCCTCATGCTTATTTATTACAAAGACGCGCATATGAAGTAGCAAAAGCCACGGCTATAGAACTTAAATCACTGGGAATTAATCTTTCTTGGTCTCCTGTTGCAGATATTTTCTCCAATCCTCACAACCCGATTATTGGATCTCGTGCTTTTGGGACTACCCCCGCAACTGCTAGTCAAGGTGCGCGGGAATATTACCGAGGATTGCGGGAGGAGGGCATTTTAGGTGCTGCTAAACACTTTCCTGGACATGGAGATACTAGTACAGATTCTCATCTAGAGTTACCAATATTAAATTTAAGTTTAGAAGATTTACAAAATCGGGAACTGATACCTTTTCAAACATTGATTCAGGAACAGGTTCCGTTAATTATGACAGCCCATATTTTGTTTCCTCAAATAGATCCTGATGTACCAGCAACATTATCCAAGACTATCTTAAATAATATTTTGCGGGATGAACTCGGTTTTCAAGGTGTGATTGTTTCTGATGATTTAGATATGAAAGCCGTTTCGGAAATGTTTATGCAGTCGGGAACTATAGTGCGTGCATTTAATGCTGGTTGTGATTTATTTATAGTTTCTCGAAATATTAATTCTTCTGCTTTAGCAAGAACATATAAAATGGCGGAAGACTTTACTAATTCGTTGCGTAATGGTAGCTTAGATACAAAAGTAGTAGAAATTTCTCGGCAGCGAGTTGATAATTTATTGAAATCAACTCCCCAATATTCAGTTTATCAACTTGATCAAGAAACTTTGGTCAAGAATGCAGAGTTAGCAATTAGTTGTAATTTTTAGAATCAACAGCAATCATAACTAGTTTTTGTTTTTCAGGGGAGTAAAGCTGATTCCTTTAAGAAATCAGCTTTATTATATTATGTTGGCACTTATTGCAAATGAATTAGATTAATATCTAAATTCATTATTTAGTGGTTGAATCTTGATAAGAAAAGCCAGATTTAAGTAACTAAATCACTTTGGCTATTTTTTCCAGCCTTGGTATTGAGCTAACATCGCTTCTTTGTCGGTTATTTCACCTATTCCTGGAGGAGCGAGATAAGCAAGACCTAATGCTTGGAGATATTTGCTTTGATTAAACTTAGTTTCACCGTTTTCATCGCTTTGTTCTTGCCCACCTTGATCTTGACCGCCTTTAATGTTAGCAGATGCTTCAGCACTAAGTTCAGTCAACAATTCTTGGATTTCGATTTTTTCGGAAAATAACATCAATTTTCTCCTAAATACACCTGGAGCATAACGTTAGTTGAGAACTAATTTGTAATTACTCAACTAATCACTTGCTTATTTGTATAGTAGAGTCCATTATTTTTGATTACCTCCGAATGCTCAGAATTGACTTAGGTAGTAATTGAGATATAGTTAATCTGTTTCAAGTTATTGACAATTAAATGATAATTCCCTGACATACCTAACGAAAATATCTAGTTTAGAGCAAACTCATACAAGCATATTTATCAATAAGCTAGTTAATCACAAATCAGTTGATAAATATAATTTAAAATCTTGAAACTGTTGTGTAGCAATGCTTTGCACACTTACGCTTAATCAAGCCATTTTTTCAGATATACGTAATAATCGTAAATAAAAAGTTATTTAATTAACGATTAGCTATAAAAAATATATCTTTCGTAATAGAATTAAGCATTGGTAAACAAAAAGATATTTGACAAGGATTTTCACTCTCTATAGTATTATTTTTCAGAAACATCTGAGCCTAAAGTATTACTTTCTAGGTTGTATTTACTCTGTTATAATGAAAATAAATGTACTATTATACTTAAATGTACTATTATACTTATTTAGTTACTGAACAATAAGACACGAAAGATGTTTGAACGTTATGAACAGCAAGAGAATATTATATTTCATGGTGATGCTGGCAGCATTTTATCAAATCATATTCCTTCAGAATCAGTAGATTTAATTTTTGTCGATCCTCCCTATAACATAGGTAAGAAATTTGGTAATTTCTATGATAAATGGGAATCTGAAGAAGAATATGTAAATTGGTCATACAAATGGCTGGATGATTGTATTCGCATCCTCAAACCAAATGGCACAATTTATGTAATGACAAGTACACAAGCAATGCCTTATTTTGATCTTTACTTGAGAAAGAAATTAACTATTCTCAGTCGGATAATATGGCATTATGATAGTTCTGGAGTTCAAGCCACAAAATACTTTGGTTCAATGTATGAACCCATCCTTTATTGTGTTAAAGACAAAAATAACTATATTTTTAATGCAGATGATATCAAAATAGAAGCTAAAACAGGCGCACAACGTAAATTAATTGATTACAGAAAATCAGTCCCAACTCCGTATAAAACTGAAAAAGTCCCTGGGAATGCTTGGTATTTTCCTCGTGTGAGATATCGTATGGAGGAATACGAAAATCACCCTTCACAAAAACCAGAATCATTGTTAGAAAGAATAATTTTAGCAAGTAGTCATGAAGGAGGTGTAATACTTGATCCTTTTGCTGGAACTTTTACAACTGCTTCTGTTGCTAAACGATTAGGCAGAAAATCTATAAGTATTGAACTACAAGAAGAATATCTAAAAATTGGTTTAAGGCGGGTTTTAGGAATGCAAGAATATAAAGGAGAAAGACTTTTTCAACCACAAAAAAAACATCATATCAAAAACAAAAATGGTAAAAAACTAGATTTAGAGTTTATATAGAGAAATATTTTTTTGATAAAGTCAGGACTGATGCAAGATGTGACCGAAAACCTGATTCTTACTCTCAGTTGCTCTGATAACATTGGCTAAAATGAGCCAAACTAGGCAATGTTTGGAAGACATAAATTGTTAAAACATCCTCTAAGAGTAAGCCACAAAATAAATGATCCTGTTTTGTCATGCTGAGTGTAGCAAAGCGAAACGAAGCATCTCGGAGGATTCTTCACTACACTTCGTTCCGTATGGCTAACGCCACACTTCGTGAACAGAATGACATTGGGCATTTCTTTTTGTGGAGTTCTCTAAAAATACTTCAAATACCGTGACTTTTGCCAATTACCCAATTGCGCCGGAAAAATCTTGCTAATGCAGATTCTTCCAATGATAAATAAATCGGTCTACCATGTGGACAGGTACGGGGATTACGTGTACGTTGCCAATCATTTAGTAATGTTTGCATTTCTGCTAAACTCATGGGTGTGCCGTTACGAATAGCACTACGACAAGCGACTGCAACTTGGGCTGTTTGTAAATCACCTCCCCAACTTAGTTCTAAAAGTGCTTCGGCGCTGTCTTCACGTTGTTGTAACATTGCGGGAATGTTGCGAACTGCCCAAATTTGTTCTCCAAATGGTTCAATATCTAAATTAATGCGTTGTAATTGGGAAACTTGTGTGGGAGATAATTGATAAAGAATTATTGGGGTTTCAACTGGTAAAATTTGCCAGTTATCACATAATTGCTCATATAAAACTCGTTCATGGGCAATGTGTTGTTCGACTAACCACATTCCGCCTGAATGTTCGGCGACAATATAAGTATTGCTGACTTGGGCAACTGCTTTTAAATAGTGCTGATTATTCTCTTGATTTTGATTTTTAGATTGAAAATTGTAATCGCCTTTTGTTTCTGCAACTTTAAGTAATTTACTAACTCTTGTAGTGTGAATAGATTCTTTGATATTAGCTTCAGAAATATGTAAGGCTTGATTGATTGCTTGGGTAATTTGTTCTTGCCAATAACTGAGTTCGTTGAGGTAAATTTCTGATTTAGCGGGGTTGCGGTTCCAGTTGATTTGGTCAGGAGAGATGGCCAGATGCAAAAAACAAACGGGATAGCGATCGCGCGGTAATGTCTTGTGAAATGCTGAAAGTATGGTTTGCTCTAGTTCTGGTGACTTAATCAGTCTGCCATTAATCGCTACTTTTACCCAATCAGGACGATGACGATGACACCTATCTGGTAAACCGATTACTAATGTAGAGGCAGGGGAATTTTGACTGGGGAGAGGGAAATGGATTTCTTCTAAATCACCTTGTCGCACTTGGGGGAGAATTTGCGGTATTAATTGCCCAACAGTTGCAGCAGGACACAGAGTAAACCATTCCCGGTCATTTTGCCAGACTTGGTAAGTGACATGAGGATGACAGAGGGCGATTTGTTGAATTACACTCTGCACGGCTTTCATTTGCTGTGCTGGGTTGGGTAAACCTTGACGACGGGGGAGACACTTAGCAAATAAATTATCAACTGTCACCACTGTACCAGGTGCGATCGCAGTTACTTCTACTTTGACAACTTCTCCTCCATTCCCATAACTCACCCTCCAGCCTTCTGTTCCCCCCAGAGGACGACTGAGAATTTCCAAATCTGCCAGAGTTGTTAAGCTATGTAACGCTTCACCACGAAACCCTAAACTAGTAATTTTCCACAAATCTGCCGGTGAATATATCTTACTGGTGCTGTGGGCTGTTGCTGCTTGTTGCAAATCATCTAGGTTCATACCCCAACCATTATCTGCTACACGCACTCGCCATTGCTGCGGCCATAGAGAAACCACAATCCTTGTAGCACCAGCATCTAAGGAATTTTCCACCAATTCCCGCACCACAGAGGTTAAAGAGTCAATTACCTCTCCAGCCGTGATTAAATATACAACTTCTGTTGGTAAGGCTTGAATAGTAGATGCCATAAACTCTAGTTTAGCCCCGCAGTCAATCATTCAATAGATTAAAAGAATTTTGTTAATATCTCAAAAGAAATTTTGATTAATTGTAAAGAAAACCCATTATCAGCAAGATATTTGATAGATTGCTGATGAGGTGATAAGCGGAACCAGCTTATGAGTATTTTAGTTGCTGATGTTCATGATTTAAAGTCACGTCTAGAATGGGGTCAACCTGGATTGACAATTATAGATGTGCGCGATCGCAATACCTACAATCACGGCCATATCACTGGGGCAATATCAATACCCCTAGATGACTTGGCATCTCGTGCTAAATCTGCGCTACATACACAACGCCAAATCTATGTTTATGGCGAACATGACGCTCATGCAGCCCATGCAGCCCAAACATTACGAACGGCTGGCTTTACTGATGTATCTGAACTCCAAGGTGGTCTGACAGCTTGGATGACAGTTGGTGGCGCTACAGAAGGGGTGTAAAACTAAGACCTAACACCCAGAACAATAGACATCTGGTGAAAATTAAATATGCGTCTTCCAGAACCCTTGTCAAAAAATTCCATCGGTAGGGATTCTCATATCTACATTCTTTTCCACCAGATGTCTAATTACAGATTATTCTCAACGGGGACGCACAGCGCTAAAAAAATGCGTTCAAATCCCAAATCCTTCACTTTGTTCAGGACGCTTCACGTTTTAAATCAACACATCTGAAAACTATTGACATACTGCTTCGAGTCAACCAAACTAGCAACCGCAGAAACTAACTCATCTAAATTAACTGGCTTGGAAAGGTGTTTCTGAAAACCAGCCTTCAATGTATATTCTTGATCTTCGGCTGAAGCCCAACCTGTCATAGCAATAGCTGGAAACCACCTTCCTTGTAATGCCTCTAAATTTCTAACTTTAGGTAGTAACGAATAGCCATTTTCATCTGGTAGAGAGATGTCGCTAATGAAGATGTCAGGTTTGAATTTGGATATTATTTCTATAGCCTCATGGGCAGAAGCAACAGATATAATTTCTGCCCCTTCCAATTCAAATAATAAAGTCAGTATTTGCCTGGTATCACTGTCATCATCAACAACCAGTAGTCGTAAGTTATCAAGATGGATAGATTGGTTATACATGAATTTACCTATATTTATTTTTAACAGCTTGATTTGTAAAAATAAAGAGACAAAAAAGTATTTACTCCTTTATCTTATGCAAGCTAAATATTAGCTGTCTGTCCGGTTTCGTACATAGAAGCTGAAAATATTCAATCGCAATTATGTTGAGGTAAATTGCCTAGTAACCGCGCATACTCATTTTTGATTACTTGATAACACTCACAGGAACTCGCCTCTAAAGCTTCTCGGTTGAGGATCTTAATATTACCACGATGGTAATTAATCATTCCTGCTTTACTAAGGGTATGGGCTGCCACTGTCACACCAGACCGACGGACACCTAACATCTGAGAGATAAATTCTTGAGTTAGAGGAAATTCATCTAAATTTAGACGGTCAGAAACGGTTAATAACCATCGAGAAAGTCTCTCTTCTAAAGTATGTAGTCGGTTACAAGCCGCACACTGTGCAACTTCAAGGTAGACAGTTTTTACATAGCGTAATAGTAGTTCTTGAATTGCTCCTCCACGATCAAATTCGATTTTAACTATATCTGCATCAATTCGCAACGCATTACCTGGAACTTGGACAATTGCGTTGAGATTTGTGATGTTATCTCCCAAAATTACGGGTATACCCACCATCCCTTCACGACTGACTAAACCAACTTCTACTGATGAGCCATTGTCCATAACACAAAGTATAGAAATAATAGCGCTGTCAGGAAAATAGACGTATTTAATTTGTTCTTCTGCTTCGTAAATAATTTGCCCAGATGAGAGCGAAACAAGTTCTAAATGTGGAGCAAGAAGCTCAAAATTAGAGCGAGGTAAAGCATCAAGCAGCTTATTTTTTGACTTTAGGGAATTATAATCTAATAACATGATATAGCGTTTCCCAGTCTAATGAAGTACACTGATTAAGATAAGGCTGTGCATCTACTTAATGGTAAAAATGAAAGCATATTCTCTCGACTTTCGCCAAAAAATATTTGATACATACTTAGAAAGTGGAATATCACAACGTCAATTAGCAAAAAGATTTCGTGTAAGTTTAAGTTTTGTGGAGAAATTACTAAAGCAATATAGAGAAACACAAAGTATTGCTCCTAAACTGAGGACAGAACAAACTCCTACAAAGCTAAATTCTGAACAACTTAATATTCTCCAAGAAATAGTTGAAGCCAAGAATGATGCTACTTTATCAGAAATTCGCTTAATTATTCAAGAAAGAACAGGAATAACAATTGGTATATCTACAGTAGACCGGATGTTACAGAAGATGGAAATTAGCTTAAAAAAAAACATTGCACGCCTCGGAGAAAGAGACTGAAAGAGTTCAATCGTTAAGAGTACAATTCTGGCTTCAACTTCAGGGTATACCTGCTGAAAACCTTATATTTCTTGATGAATCGGGAGCTAATCTATCTTTAATAAGACACTCGGCTCGTGCTAAGAAAGGTAAAAGAGCGCATGGTTCACGACCTCAAAAACGTTGCAAAAATGTCTCTATAATTGGTGCGATTGCTCTCAAAGGTGTGATTAGTCAATACAGTATTTTAGGTGCAACTGATGGACTGACATTTGAGGCTTATATTTCTCAAAAATTAGTTCCAAATCTGTGGGAAGGTGCTTACGTAATCATGGATAATTGTTCAATTCATAAAGGTGAAGAGATTGAAAAATTAATCAAATCTGCTGGAGCTAAATTGATTTATTTGCCTCCATATTCTCCTGATTTTTCTCCAATAGAGAATTGTTGGTCAAAAATTAAAAATCTACTACGTTCTCTCGGTGCTAGAAGTTATCCAGACTTAGCAAAAGCAATTGAAACTGCTTTTAGTCAAATCTCATTAAATGATATTTATAATTGGTTTACCCACTGTTGCTACTGTACCTCACTAGACTGAGAAAGGCTATAATTCTCCTTATTTTAGCTGTCTTTAGAAAAGGCAACCCAAGGCATAAAGAGAGAAAATCCGCATTTAGCCCTAATGTCAAAAGATGTATTCTCTAAAGTGATCTTTTTAACGGAAATCTTTCACACCAACATATTACCTATCTTTATTATAGATAATCTAGTTGACAAATTGCTGATTTCATCAAATATAGCTTAAATCAAAGAAATTTATACCTTCAATGTTCAAAACTTCTATTTATCTCTTGTCGTTCTATTGATAGATTTATTTTAATCAGGAATTATGTCTTTTTTAATTTCAAATTTCTGCTTTTTAAGCAAGCAATACATCCTTTTATTTTTACGAATTAATCAGGATTGGGATATATAAATTATAACATTTATAACTAAGTCACTTATAATGGATAAAACAAAGAAAAACAGTGGATATGCCCAAATAAAAATCCCCCGCATTCAAGAAGAGGATAATCAAAAGTTGTAATATTCAAATAGAGTCTTACATTGCCAACATCTTATCTGCTTCAGGTTTCAACAACCTATTTAATAAAGATGCCGGACGTTGAGTATAAGGCCAAGCAAATGCATGACGAAAAGCTGCATCTTGACAAGCTTGTAATTGAGCAAAATTGATAATGTCGTAAGTCAAGAGATTTTCATACTCAAACGGTAGTCGCATATTGTGCAAACCAGCATTATCTGTACATATGGCAATATCTACACCTGCTTCAAAACAACGGTCAAAAACTAACTTCAGTTGCCGGATATCCTGTAAAGTTCCTGTTTTCAGGTAAGTTGTGGGACAAACTTCTAAACATTGTCCCTGTTGAGCTACATCTTTAAGTAATTCTGGATATAGTAGGGGAATTTGGATACCGTGACCAATTCGCATTAAATAGGGTAAAAGTACTGGATAGCAACCATCTGTAGTTTCATAAAGATGTCCTGTGGTCTTGATATCCAGAGAATGGGCGTAATTATATAAACTAATCCATTCTTCCATGCGTTCAGCATAATAGCGATCGCCCCCCGCGACATCTATCGCACAGACATATTCTCGATTTTGCGCTGCTAAATCCACAATTGCCTTATTTACTTCATAAGGTAAACGGGAGTGCATACAAAGAATTTGACTAGTGACAATGGGATATTCAGGTAAATGGCTAGATTTGCCCACAATATCTACAATTTCAGTCATTTTATCAATTCTTGCCGCTTGATTTAGATGCTCAGGTGTCCGCAAGTAGGGAGTATAACGCAGTTCTAAATAAGCCAAGTTTTCAAAGATATAAGCACCGCGCAGCAAGCGATAGATAAAGTAAGGTAAAGTCTCTACAGTTTGCACACTTTCTACTAAGGTGTGTAATTCGAGATATTCATCTAAAGTGTTGCGGGGACGTGTGTAAAATTCTTCAAATTCTGGATATTCAGCAAAACGAGAAATTAAATCTTTAGCATGGCGCTCAAAGTACCGCCACAACACACGGGGAACGACTGAACCCCCCAAGTGTCTATGTAACTCAGCGTATAAGGCCATAGTGGTAATTTTTAGATAAAAATTTCATTAATTGTAACAAAATTTATAAATAAAAAAATTTATGTCTAAAGCAGAAGCAGATATTGCTGGGCTAAAGAAGCAACTGTTTTCACTGATAAATTAATAGCTAGAGGAATAGCGATCGCGCCCTTGTTGTTTAGAATTGTATAAAGCTTTGTCTGCTAAGGCAATTAATGTATCCGGCTTCACTTCCATACTGGGTATCAGTGCCGCAATTCCCAAACTGACTGTGACGATATCCTTGATATCAGACTTGACATGAGGAATAGCCAGATCATGAATTATTTGCTGAATTCTAGATGCTACCTTTATCCCTCCCTCTAAATCCGTCTTGGGTAGAAGTACCGTAAATTCCTCTCCACCGTAACGAGCTACCAAGTCTGAAGGACGATTTACATCAAAATGACGAACTAATTGATACACCGATTGGGCAATTTGTAACAAGCAATCATCACCTGCAAGATGCCCATAATAGTCATTGTAGTATTTGAAGTAATCAATATCGAAAATAATCAGGGAAAGTGGCTGCTGTACTTGTGCTAGTTCTTCCCATTCCTGTAGCAACCGATCATTAAAACAACGACGGTTAGCCACCTGAGTTAAACCATCCAAATTTGCCAGTATTTCCAGTCTTTGATTTGCCTGTTGAAGAGCAAGTTCAATTTCTTTTCGCGTAGTGATATCGCGGATAGTAATAGCAAAACCATCACCTAATTTTACAGCCACAAAGTGAAACCAGGAAGACTCACCTGATGGATAGTAAAAATCTCTTTCTAGAGGCTCTGCTGTTTCTACAATCTCAACAAATTGATCAAAGAGTTCTGGCTCAATATGATTGAGAAATTTCCTTAATACCAATTTACCAATTAAATCTTCCCGACTACGTTCAAAGACTCTAGCAATAACAGGATTTACAACCAAACAGCGAAAATCCTCAATATCTCCTGTAGCGGGATTCCGAACAGCTTGCATAGCTGCAATACCATCCAGAGAACTATTTAAAATACTAGCTAATAAAGCCCGAGAATGATGAAGCACCTCTTCTGCTTCTCTGCGGTTATTAACTTCTTTTTGTAACAGGCGTTGCTGACGTTGAATAATTAATTGGTTTTCCAAGCGTGCGACTACTTCTTCAATTTGAAAAGGTTTTGTAATGTAATCTATACCACCTGAGTTAAAAGCAATGACTTTATCAAAAACATCATCTAAAGCACTAATAAAAATGACGGGAATATGCCGTAAATCTTCATCAGCTTTTAGACATTGACATACTTGATAGCCATCCATTTCTGGCATTTTAATATCTAGTAAGATGACATCTGGTTGCTTTATTTTCACCGTCTTTAGTGCCATTCGCCCACTAGTGACGCTGCGAACAGTGTAGCCGAGTTTCACCAGTAAATCGCTGAGTAATTGTAAGTTCTCTGGAATGTCATCGACTAGGAGAATGTTACCTTTGTTTTCAGGTTGAGAATCAAGATTCATTGGTTATCAAGGGTTCGGCTAAATCAACCAACTGTTCAAATTTAAATTTACCGGTGAGTTTTGTTAGTAATTGTGCTAACTGAACTTCTGTTTTTGGAATTTCTCCTACAAGTTGCAAAACGAGGTTAGTATTGGCCTCAAGTGCAGCATCATATAGTTGGTTAATCCATTTTCCAGGCATACAGGTTAAATTTTCCGATGTTAAGGGGCTTTCTGTGTAATCTTCTGGATTAGCAAACAAACTTTCTGCAAAGATGTATCTTACACCAAGATGTTTAGCAAGAGCGTCAAAAGTTGTATTTTCAGCAAAAGGTGTGGGGAAAAGTCATCAAAACCAGCTGAGAGCGCGCTTTCTCTTCTTATAAAACACCTGCTGTGAAAGCTATCACAGGGGTAGCATTACCTTTGGTAGTGGATTTGATGTACTTGGTTTCGTCACCGTCCATAACAGGCATTTTCATATCCATCCAAATTACGTGGGGGTTCAGCGCTAGGATTTTGAAGCTAGGCTGGGAGCAATTTCCATCCAGCGTTGTTCTCCTTCTGCACTATTAGTAATCACGCTTTCACCCAATTTCGTCTGAAATATAAAATTAGTAGGGTGCGTCAGATTCAAGGATAGATTGATTAATCATCTCTAAATCATCGGGGTGAAAAATCTGAAAAATGGGTGTTGCGTCTTCTTTCACTTCTTCTGGAGTAATCCCATAAATCTCTTTCATAGCATTACTAGAATATGGAAAAAATTTGTGAGATTTGCCTACGTCACTATTCATGATTTATTAAAGGCTCAACTAAATCAGCTAATTTTTCAAATTCAAATATCCGAGCAAGTTTTGTTAAAGATTGAATTAAAAAAGTTTCTGTAATCGGAAGTTCCTTAGTTAATTCTATGACATGGTTGGTATTTGCTTCTAAAACAGCTTCATAGAATTTATTAATCCACTCTTGATCCATACACTTGAGATGATCAGATGTTAAATGATTTTCCTCTATATGTTCTGAATTTTCAGAATTAGTTTCAGCAAATATATATTTGACACCCAGATGTTTAGCAAGTGCTTCAAAAATTGTATGTTCTGAAAAAGGTTTACGCAGAAAATCATCACAACCAGCAGACAGTACTATAGCTTTCTCTTCTTCTAAAACGCTGGCTGTGAGGGCAATTACGGCTGTAGCATTGCCTTTGGTTGTGGATTTGATGTGTTTTGTGGCTTCGTACCCGTCCATAATTGGCATCCTCATATCCATCCAAATTAAATGAGGTTCCCATTCATCCCAAATTGCGATCGCTTCTTGTCCGTTACTAGCTTCTTTGATCTCAAATCCCAAAGGACTAAGAAGTTTAAACAACAGTTGTCGATTAATAGGCTTATCATCAACTGTGAGAATTCTGTATGTAGGCTGTCCAGGAGCAATATCTAGCACACGCTGCCGCCCTTCTGTACTATGGCTGATTGTTTCTTGACCCAATTTTGCCTGAATATAAAATTGGAAAGTTGTACCTTTTCCTAATTGACTTTCAACGGAAATATCCCCCCCCATCAGTTGTACAAATTTCCGACTGATTGCTAAACCTAAACCAGTTCCTTCTTGCATCTCTCGCCCTGCCTGTGCTTGAATAAAGGCATCAAAGAGTTTTGGTAGTTCCGTCCGTGCAATACCTACACCAGTATCACGAAGGCGGAAATTGAGGGTAATAACATCTTCTGTGTCTTCATCATCTTTATTCTCTTTATCTACACTCAAGACAATTGATCCATGGAGAGTGAATTTGATGGCATTAGAGAGTAAATTAATTAAAACCTGACGTAGTTTAACTTCATCGGTGCAGATATAGTGGGGGACATTTTGAGTCCGCTCGAATATTAGTTCTAATCCAGCATCGCTTGCTCGCAAATGCAACATATCTTCTAAATCATCGAGCAAGCGATAAAAGTTAAAGTCGTGTAAATTTAGGGTTGCTTTACCAGCTTCGATTTTTGATAAATCGAGAATATGATTAATGAGAGTTAGTAAGTAGTCACCACTCCGATAAATAATACCTGCATTTTCATACTGGTCAGGGGGGAGATTATTAGCCCGTAACATCAATTGCGAAAACCCAATAACTGCATTGAGGGGTGTTCGCAATTCATGACTCATATTGGCAATAAATGCACTTTTTGCCTGATTAGCAGCTTCGGCTTTGGTAGCTAGTTCCTGTGCTTTAGCTTCGCTTTCTTGTAGATCCCTGGTGCGTTCAAAAACTCGGTTTTCTAGATCGGAGTTGGCGTTTTGCAAGCGAATTTCTGCACAGCGATTTTCTGCAACAATTGCCAGTACAGCCATGATAGTCATAGCAATCACGCCAATGAATATTTGTAGTAACAATAGAGAATTACTTTGTACGGCTACTTTGTAAAAAACCCCCATTTTGTAGCCGGTAGTAATGGCAGCAATCATGGCGATGATGGTCACTAGTAAAGTGGTTATTTTCGCGCCAAAACGAAAGGCAGACCAAAGTAATGGAGGCAAGAGGAGATATTCTACAGGTTGGCTTTTAACCAGGGCTAGATAGGCAACAATTGTCAAGCTGGTTATGGCAATTAACACCTCCCGGTATTGGCAAAATTTGACTCTCGAATCTCGTAATGAGCGCCCCCAAGCCAACACTAGGGGAGTAAAGACCAAAATTCCTACTACATCGCCAATCCACCAATTAGAGAAAACTTGCAACCAATCACTCCAAGCTTTGAACCCACCCAAACAAACTACGAATACACCGATCAGTGATTGAACAATTGACCCGGTAAACAGGGTACAAACGATGAAAATCACTACATGATTGACTTGTTTAAGGGGATAGCTTGTACCAGTCAAGCGTAGGATCAGTGTCACGGAGATCAGTGAGCCGATGGTTGTGCCAATCGCCGACCAGGGAGACAATAAGTTGAAATCAACATTGATATAGTTACTACATAATGCCCCTAAAAATATACCTAACCAGCGCGATCGCCCCCAAATTAACAAAAACCCAACTGCTAATCCCGCAGCAGGCCACACGGGCGAACCGTACAGAGACATAGGTATCTTGTTAATTACCACCCAAGAACTTAGATGATAGGTAATTGCAATGACCAAAATCTGAGCCAACCAACGGGTACTTTTAATGTCAAGTCCTAGATAATTAAGAGTTCGGGATAACCTTACAGACATTTCAATAATTCGTAAATTGGAAATAGTAGGCAGACAGTAATTCATTTTTCCCATCTTCCCATCACCAAATACCAAATACCAGTTACCAAATACCAATTAACCAATTTCTTGACAAAAGGCATCAAATCTGTTAACAATTATAGTTTGTGGAAACTTTACCATTTAATATAATCTCTTGGCTAACGTCATTGTCATAGGCGCTCAATGGGGCGACGAAGGAAAAGGTAAAATAACTGACTTACTCAGCCGCTCCGCAGATGTGGTGGTACGTTACCAAGGGGGAGTTAACGCTGGACACACAATCGTAGTCCAAGGTCAGACGTTTAAGCTGCACTTAATTCCCTCTGGTATTCTGTATCCAGATACTGAGTGTATTATCGGCTGTGGGACAGTCATAGATCCACAGGTGCTGATAAAGGAACTAGAACAACTAGAAAAACTCAATATTTCCACTGCTAATCTGCTGATATCTCAGACTGCTCACGTTACCATGCCTTACCATCGGTTGATTGACCAGGCATCGGAGGAGCGACGGGGAACTCATAAAATCGGCACTACTGGGAGAGGAATTGGTCCAACCTACGCTGATAAATCTGAGCGGACAGGTATCAGGGTTTTGGATTTGATGAACCCAGATGAACTCCGTGAGCAGTTGGAGTGGACGATCAATTATAAAAACGTCATTTTAGAAAAGCTGTATAATCTGCCACCTTTAGATCCTCAAGCAGTAATTGCGGATTATTTAGGGTATGCAGAACGCTTGCGTCCTTATGTTGTCGATACTTCGCTGAAAATATACGATGCGATTCTTCGACGACGCAATATTTTGTTTGAAGGCGCACAAGGTACACTGCTCGATTTAGATCATGGAACTTATCCTTATGTCACTTCCTCTAATCCCGTAGCGGGGGGAGCCTGCGTTGGTACTGGAGTAGGGCCAACAATGATAGATCGGGTAATTGGGGTGTCAAAAGCCTATACAACACGAGTTGGTGAAGGGCCTTTTCCCACCGAACTGCACGGAGCAATGGGAGAATTGTTGTGCGATCGCGGTGCGGAATTTGGGACAACAACAGGCAGAAAGCGCCGCTGTGGTTGGTTTGATGCGGTCATTGGTCGCTATGCAGTCCGTATTAATGGGATGGATTGTATCGCTATTACCAAACTTGATGTTCTCGATGAATTAGAGGAAATCAATGTTTGTGTTGCCTATGATATAGATGGTGAACGGTGTGAACACTTCCCCACCAGCGCTCGTCAGTTCGCCCGTTGTCGTCCCATCTACAAAACCTTACCAGGATGGCAAGTGTCAACAACTGAGTGCCGTTCTTTGGAAGAATTGCCAAAGCAAGCACTAGACTATCTTAAATTCTTAGCTGAATTAATGGAAGTCCCCATTGCGATCGTCTCCTTAGGAGCCAGCCGCGATCAAACCATAATTGTAGAAGACCCAATCCACGGACCAAAACGCGCTCTATTACAACCAGATGGAACACCAGTTTCTTTACCTTAGTACTGAGTACCGAGTACCGAGTACCGAGTACCGAGTATTGAGTATTGAGTACTGAGTGCTGAGTTGACAACTAACCACTAACAACTAACAACTACTATGGCTATTACAGTCGAATCTAAAAAGCGTCCAGAAGGTAGCAAACCAAAGGCTTTGCGTCGTTCGGGCTTAATACCAGCTAATTTGTACGGTCACAACGGTATTGAATCAATTTCTCTAGTACTTGATGCTAAGGTCGTTGAACGCCTGCTCAAACAAGCTGCTCCTAATAAAACCGAAATTGAACTCAGCATCCCAGAATTGGAGTGGAATGGTAAAACCGTGCTTCGTGAAGTTCAGATTCACCCAGCTAAGGGTACACCATACCACTTGAGTTTTTTTGTTGCTAAAAACTAAAGCTTAGGTGTCAATTCTTGCTTTTATATCACTGATTTTTTTTCATAATTGCTGATTAAACCAGGTTAACCCCTGGTTTTTTTGTTAAGCTATCAGCGTCAATATCTAAGTCCAAAATTACCACTGCGGATGCTTGTATGCATTTAGCTATATTTGTCTGCGGTTAAAAATTAAACATCATGTTATGCAAAATGAAGATAGGTTGTATTATTTACAGTAAATTAAACAGCCTCATACCAATTTTGGATTTGAGATTTTGGCTGAACCTAGAGTTTAACAGCCGTTAACCTTTACTGTTCCCGGAATCTCTTCCAACTTAACTTGGTATAATTATTTTTCCCAATTCAAGATCCAACATCCAATACTGATATCAATCCTATGACAGAAGCCACTCTGCCAGCTTTAATTCAACAAATGTTACAACCAGGATTTTATCCCCATGCGGTGACAGAACCCATTCAACTGATTCAAACTCATGTTTCTTATGTGTTGCTAACTGGTGATTATGCCTACAAGCTCAAGAAACCAGTAAATTTTGGTTTTTTAGATTACTCAACCTTAGAAAAGCGATCGCACTTTTGTCAGGAAGAATTGCGGTTAAATCAACGGGGAGCAGGTGAATTATATTTAGAAGTTGTACCTATCGCTTTGGTAAGTGAGCAATATCATCTTGGAGATACAGGAGAAACTGTTGAATATGCGCTAAAGATGCGTCAGTTTCCCCAAGAATCTCTGTTTAGTGAGCTTTTTGCCCAAGGTAAGTTAAATGAGATGCACTTGGAAGAATTGGGACGGGTAGTAGCCCAATACCATTCTCAAGCTCAAACGAATGATTACATTCGCAGTTTTGGAGAAGTCTCACAAGTGCAGTTGTCTATTAATGAGAATTACACACAAACTCAAAATTATATTGGTGGCCCTCAAACCCAAGAACAGTTTGCACAAACAAAAGAATATACTGATAACTTTTTTGCCCAACGTCCAGAATTATTTACTAGCAGAATTGCCAATAACTACATACGCGAATGTCATGGTGATTTGCATCTGAGAAATATTGCTCTGTGGCATGACAAAATTATGTTGTTTGACTGCATCGAGTTTAATGAGCCGTTTCGCTTCGTTGATGTCATGTATGATGTGGCGTTTACAGTCATGGATATAGAAGCACGAGGACGTAAAGATTTAGGTAATGCTTTCTTGAATGCTTATGCTGAACAAACTGGAGATTGGGAAGGTTTGCAAGTATTACCTTTGTATTTAAGCCGTCAAGCTTATGTCCGGGCTAAAGTGACATCTTTTTTATTAGATGATTCAAGTGTACCTGCAACTGTGAAAGAAGAAGCTGCAAATACAGCATCTGCATATTATCGGCAAGCTTGGGAATATACTAAACCTAAGCAGGGAAAAGTAATTTTGATGTCGGGTTTATCAGGTTCTGGCAAAAGTACGACAGCTAGATATTTAGCCCGTCAACTGGGAGCAGTTCATCTGCGTTCTGATGCTGTACGGAAACATTTGGCAGGAATTCCTTTGTTAGAACGTGGTGGTGATGAAATATATACACCCGAAATGACTGAGCAGACTTATGATAGGTTGTTGATACTGGGGATTATATTGGCTAATCAAGGTTGGAGTGTGATTTTAGATGCCAAATATGACCGCCAGCATTTACGAGAAAATGCGATCGCACAAACCCAACAATATCAATTACCTCTACAAATTATCCACTGCACAGCACCTCTAGAAGTATTGCAAGAGCGTCTTGTTAACCGCACTGGTGATATAGCTGATGCAACTGCTGATTTATTGGTATCCCAACTTAACCAAGCTGAACCCTTTACAGACAAAGAACAACCCTATATTAAAATATTGGATACAACTCAATCTCAAGAGGCACAATTACAAGCAATAATTCGTAATTCGTAATTCGTAATTAGGGAATAGATAAAAAGTGATTCTCCTCTATTCCCTGCTGTATCAATTACAAATTACTTTGACAGTTTAAACTTTGAGTTTTGAATTTATCTCGTTTTATCTCGTTCCTAGTCTCTGAATAGGAATGCTATCACAGAGGCTCTGCCTCTACTCTCATTGATAGCGACGCTATCAGCAAACCCTAAGAGGTTGTTTTAAAAGTTTTTGGCTGTGACTTTAGGAACTTATTGATCCCTCCTAACCCCATTTTTAAGGGGGACTTAGGAGGATATAAAATTCTTTGATACATTACTAAGAACTTTTCAAGCATCCTCTAAATTGACACCAATGAGTATTGCACTTTACTGACTTCTTCTGTATCAATTACTTTGACACTTTAAGTTTTGAATTTTAAATTTTTGCGCTATGGCACCTAACAAAAATATCCTCAGCGAAATATTATCATCTTCGCCAAATTTCTTTTCTCAACTGGTATTTGGTTTCATTTTAACTATTATTGCCAATTTTGCAGGAGCTTCTCTCATCCTGAGTTTGTTCATAGGGATTATGGGCGGCGTTACTTTAGGATGGTTCACAACAGTAAACGAAAATAACCCCCAGATACCAGATGTAGCTTCTAATGATGGCATAGATGCAGCTTTAAAATACTGGTTATTTTTTATGTTTAGCTGTTTATTTTTGGGTTATTCAGCACCAATCAGTATCTTATTTGGAGGAATTGCTGCTTTAGGTGGCGGTTGGATTATTGCTTGGTGGAGAAGTAAGGAAACAACTAGAACTCAGCTATTAGATGATATTTTAGAAACAAAAGAAGAAGATATTCAACAACCCAGTCAGAGGACAATTAAAAGGAATAAAAGATTATCTACTCGCCGTTATCGTCGCACTAGTGGAAGTTTCAATTTTCGGTTTTGGCAAAGAAGGTAATTAGAGACAGGGAGGATGAGGGAGATGGGGAGGTTAATAACAAATTACCAATTACCCAATTACGAATTACGAATTACGAATTATGAATTATGTTTTTATATCTTTCTAAACTACTGCCACTGTTTTTTTATCCTTTAGGATTAGCTAGTATAAGCTTGATAGTGGCTTTGGTGACTTTATGGAAACGTCCACGTATTGCAGCGATCGCAATAAGTCTATCTTTAATTTTATTACTCCTGTGCAGTAATGCCTGGGTTGCTAAGTCTTTGGTGCGATCGCTAGAATGGCAAAATATCCCCCTTGCTCAAATACCCAACGCCCAAGCTATCGTGGTACTAGGTGGTGCGACAAAATCAGGTGTGTGGCCTCGTCCAACTGTGGATTTAAGTGAATCTGGAGATAGGGTCATTTATGCGGCTCAACTCTATCGGCAAAAAAAAGCGCCTACAATTATCTTAAGTGGCGGTCGCATTGATTGGCGCGGTAGTGGTTCCCCAGAGTCAACAGATATGGCAACTATCCTGACATCTATTGGCATACCAGCCGAAGTAATAATTCAAGAACCAGATTCTTTAAATACTTATGAAAATGCTGTAAATGTCCGTAAAATCCTGGAATCTCGTGACATCAAGCAGGTATTATTAATAACTTCTGCAATGCATATGCCGCGATCGCTCAAAATCTTTCAACGTCAAGGCATTGATGTAATTCCTGCACCAACCGACTTTCTAGTTAGCAAAGGCGAATTTCAAGAACTCACCAACACTCCCAAAGCTGCCATACTAAATTTATTACCTGATACCAATAATTTGCACCAATTTACCAACGCCTTAAAAGAATATATTGGTAGTTTTATCTACCGTTTACGAGGCTGGATATAGATGCTTACTTAGTGAAAACAAATCAATTCAAAAATTAATTACCAATTACCAATTACCCATTACCAATGAGTAAAGAATTACCATTTATTGTCCCATCACCTCAATCAGAAGTTGACGAAACCTTTAGCAGCTACCAAACAACCCACCAGTTTTATCATGAAGTTCAAACACGTTCTGAATTTGAGCTTCATTGCCAATGGTATTACAAAACCGCAGCCCAAAATCGCCGAGACTTAGAAAAAATGCGCGGCGAACTGAATATTATGCAGTGGTTTTGTCGCCGCTAAAGAATTACAGTATATTGCCAATAAATGAGGCTTCGCCGTGAGCGTCAGCGGCTCGAGTGAGCCTTCGCCGAACTCCGATAGCTTGCGTGGCGTAGCCATACGGTAAAAACTGAAAATCAAAAGCCAAACCTCAAGCGGATTTCACTCCTGACTCCTCCCGGATTTAAATAACTTCTAATTCATCCTCGCGTAAATGAGCTTTAAATTTTTTACTAAACTGGACTAAAAGCGGAAAATTAGCACTCACAGGTCTACCTTGCCATTGGGTGACAATCTTCTCAATTTCGCCTTCTGTACCTTTGAGATCAAAAGCCTGGCTGCGATGCTCAGGGTGATGATAAACTATAACCGACTCTTTAACGCGGACGCGATCGCCAACTTTCATAACATTATTTATACCTAGCTTTTGCTCTTCCACAACTATCTCCACAGCCATGACTCATTGTATCTATTGAAGGTAGACGATTACTGTTACCAAGAGTCAGATGGCCATCTTCAGCGCCAAGCGGACTCAATGACTAAAATTGCCTCGCCTGGTTGATTTTACCATATCTCGGCAATGGCGAAATATTTAGCTTATTTGCGTTCAGGGCAGATTGTTTGTACATTTTGGGGAAGTTGCCGACAAATCTGCCCAAAAGATTGGGGATGTAGTTGCAACCAAGCAAATAAACCCAGACCTGTACACCCTAGCAGCACAGCCAATAACCCTCCCAACATCACCAGACGCTTACCCACATTTGTTTGTTTGACTGGAGTGGGTGTTGATTCTTCAGTCAGATCCAAATTCAACAAAGCTTGTGAACTGTCTGCCAATTCTACTTCTGGAACTTCTATTTCTGAAGTTTCAATTTCTGGTGCTGTTATTTCTAATTCCTCTGTTTCTACAGGTTCTAAAACCATTGGTGCAGGTGTAATTGGCACCAAATATGCTTGGGAGATCCGGCAAAGAGTCAGCACAACTGATGTATTATCTTGACCATTTTTTTCATTTGCCAGCTTTACCCATTTCTGGGCAGCATCTTCCACAGACAGCCTACCTGTTAATACTGGAGTAGCGTAATCACGCCAAGATTTTTCTACCCAATTATGATCACTTAAACCATCGGAACAAAGTAACAAAATTCCATCTTCTTCTAAAATAAATCGCTGGATGGAAAAGTGCAGAGATTCGGCTTCTTTAGTTCCTAATGCTTGGGTAAGGGCATTAGCATTGGGTGTTTGAATTGCTTGACGATATAAACTCTGTCCAAGCTGGACTTCCCGCGTTGCCAAATCATCATCTATTGTTAATAATTGGCAATAGTTGGGAGTTATCCAATAAGCACGACTATCACCAACATTAGCTAAATAAAGTTCATGGGTATTGTCTGATTCCCACCCAGCATTTGTAACAATTCGTTGCGGTAATTGTATCGCCATGACTAAAGTCGTCGCCATGCGTTCTCTACCTTGGCGGTTTTGTTCGTCATTGCGTGACCAAATCATATTATTCACTACTCGCAAGCTGGCTTCTAGTTGTTGCTGCAACAAATCAGGTGAAATTACTTCTTTTTGTTCTGCTACATCTTTTAGCCAAGCACGGATTTGCAACTTCAGTGATTGCACTGCCAATTGACTCGCAACTTCGCCACCTTCATGTCCGTCAATGCCATCACAAACAATTGATAATTTGGCCTGTAAATATTTATCTACATCACTAGAATTACTGGGGTAGCAGGCATCCTCATTATGTTTCATAATAGGGCCTGTATTTGTCACTCCTGCGATTGTTTGCATTAATGGCAATTCTGCTGCTGATGCTAACAACAGTTCATTGAGTTGATTGCTAATTGTTGCTAAATCTACCTGACTGTGGCACATTTTTTGGATGATGTTGCCTAAGCCTGTAGCAATTTCTGCTTTTGCCACTAATACCCATGACAGCCAAGATTCACCCAAATCTTGTAAAGTTAGTTTTTCTGATGTTTGGTGCAGTTCTAAAAGGCGTACACACCAACCTTGCACAAGTAAGTTTTTTGGTGATAGCAAGCTTGCGGCTACTCCCAATTCTGATAAAGGTGTCCACAGTTGGAGAATTTGCCATAGCCAGTACAGTTGTCTAACTGCCTTTGCTTCTTCCCAAACTTCGGTAATGATGGGGTAGAGATTTCCTATTTCATCTATAGGTGCATTTTCTAACAACAGAATATCATGGGTGTCTTCTGTTGAAGAACTAGTAAAGCCGTAGGGTTGAGGGATGTGTAAGCGTTGTGAATATAATTTTAGGTAGGGAATAACTTCTGGGGGTAATTCTGAGGGTATTTCTGGTGGTAGTGCCGGTTGAGTATCTAGCCAAATCTGCTGTGTAATTACTTCATATCTATCTGCAATCTTGGTGTGAGGGAGTGTTTTTGCGGTTACTGGGCCAGTTGCCCAAACATAGCGGTAAGTTAGAGGAGTTAGACAACTGGCACAAACTTTATCTCCCACAGAGTTAATCGGTTGATTACAGTCTGGATTTGGACAATGAATGATTTGTTGAGTAGAAAGCATAATGTATAAATTATAAAGAATAAATTTACGTTAAATTAATGTGTTAATGGACGGAACGCTAGAATAGACTATATTTTATAACCTCGGTTATGGCTTGTTACTTAAATTTAATCAAAAATTGGTTGTTCGAGATAGCAAGTTTTGATTTCGGTAAATTGTCAGTGTCTGATTGTATCTAACTTTAGATATAGCGGTTCTCGGTTGAGTGAGATACAAGAACCCCACCCCCAACCCCCTCCCCGCAAGCGATGAGGGGGCTATGATGTATTTCATTCAAATGCATACCGCCATATGGATTTGTTAATTGAATGAGGTGTCTAGGATGACGCTATGCCAACTTTTACTGTAATTTGGCTACTGGCAGGATCGGTTCTGTGTTTAATGGAACTTTTTCTACCTACAGCTTTTGTGGAATTCATGATGGGAATTAGTGCCTTTGTCGTGGCGCTATTGTCTTACTTGGGTTTGGGGAATGTATGGCTGCAAGTTGTTATTTGGCTGTTGTTTTCTAGTCTGCTGGTTGTTTTTTCCCGCAGGTTTCTGCAACCACAGCGACTCAAGTCAAAAATTACTGATGCAGTGATAGGAGAAACTCTAACAGAAATTCCGGTGGGACAAACAGGTCGGGTACTATACGAGGGAAATTCTTGGCGAGCAAGATGTGATGATGACAAACTCAGCGTACCACCATATCAAAGAGTTTATGTCGTTAGACGAGAAGGGACAACGTTGATTGTGATGCCAGAAAATATTTTGCATTCGTAGTTCTGAATTTACTCACTACTCAGGAGAGTTATCAAAATGAATGAGTTTTTATTGTTACTTGCTTTAACGTTTGGTGGCGGTACTGTGATATTCAAGTCGGTGAGGGTGATTAATCAGGGTGATGAAGTCTTGGTGCAAAGTTTGGGTCGTTATAAGGAGAAACTGGGACCTGGCTTAAAATTTATTAATCCTTTTTTAGATAGCATTGTTTACAAACAAACTATTAGAGAAAAGGTTTTAGATATTCCGCCACAACAATGTATTACTCGTGACAATGTTTCTATCAGTGTTGATGCGGTTGTTTACTGGAGAATTGTTGATTTGGAGAAAGCTTACTATAAGGTAGAGAATCTCCAGGCGGCAATGGTGAACTTGGTGCTGACGCAAATTCGCTCGGAAATGGGACAATTGGAGTTGGATCAAACTTTTACTGCCCGCACCCAAATTAATGAATTGTTGTTAAGGGAATTAGATATTTCTACTGATCCTTGGGGTGTTAAAGTTACGCGGGTGGAATTGAGAGATATTGTCCCGTCTAAGGCAGTGCAAGAATCAATGGAGATGCAAATGACGGCGGAAAGGCGGAAACGTGCCTTAATTTTAACTTCTGAGGGCGATCGCGAATCTGCTGTTAATAGTGCGAGAGGTAAGGCTGATGCCCAGCTTTTAGATGCAGAAGCCCGTCAAAAATCGGTGGTTTTGCAAGCGGAAGCAGAACAAAAGGCGATTGTATTAAAGGCGCAAGCGGAACGCCAACAACAGGTTCTCAGGGCGCAAGCGATCGCAGAATCAGCAGAAATCATTTCCCAGAAAATCAAAAACAATCCAGATGCATACAAAGCGGTGGAAGTGATGTTTGCTTTAGGTTATCTGGATATGGGCGCAACAATTGGTAAAAGCGATAGTAGCAAGGTGATGTTTATTGATCCGCGCACTATTCCCGCTGCTTTTGAGGGTATGCGCTCTATTGTCTCCGATGTACCCACTGACTCTAATCCCCTATTTGGTAGAGAAATTCCCAGAGATAATAACCGCGCCAGTTAAAAGAGGGAACGGGGGAGATGAGGGAGATCAGGAGGTTAATAACCCAATTACGAATTACGTAGCTTGCTTCCGCGTAGCGGTATTACGAATTACGAATTATCAATTTCTTGATTTATCTGGCATTGGTTACACAAGCCAAAAAATTCTAGGGTGTGGTAAAACACTTTAAATTTATGGCTGGACTGTAATTCGATTTCTAGTTCATGGACGGGACATTGATGAATTGGTATGGAGATACCGCATTGTAGGCAAGTTAGGTGATGTTTATCTTGCTGGGTTAGGCTGTAGAGGGCTTCACCGTTAGCTAAAGTCCGTACTTGTACTTTACCTTCAAGTTTGAGGGCTTCCAGTGAACGGTATACCGTTGCTAAACCCATGTTTTGACTACGGTTACGTAGTTCTATGTACATATCTTGTGCGGAAATACCTTGTTTAATGTTTTTTAGCAGGGTTAAAATCCGGTCTTGACTGCGGGTGCGTATGGCTCTCATACCAATTTTATTTTAGATTTTAGATTGGGAATATATTGGTATCATAGATAGCTATGAAAAACTAGCATCTGTGATCACACGTTTTTTATTGACTAACTGATAGATTAACTCTAGCGGCTGTGTGATTATATTTTCACCCAGTGGGGGCAAAAAGTTATAGTATAGCGATCGCAGCATTCAGCAAAAAGCCTAATGCAAAGGAAGTATCTAGCTAAAGTTTTCGTAACGCTTCGTCCTTCGGTCTTAGACCCCGCTGGTGTGGCTGTACAATCTGGCCTGAAGCAAATGGGATTCGACAACGTTGAACAAGTGCGTATTGGCAAGTACATGGAAGTCACTATTATCTCACCTGATGAGACGAAAGCGCGTCAAGACATGAATCAAATATGTGACCAAATGTTAGCAAATCCAGTGATAGAAAATTATCGCTTTGATTTGATTGAAGTTGAATCACAAACCGGAGTGTTCTGAAGTAGGTAATGGGTAATAGGTAATTGGTAATGGGTAATAGGTAAAAACTTTTGCCTTCTCTAATTTCCTGTTCCCTGTTCCCTGCGATGCACTGAGCTTGTCGAAGTGTTCCCTGTACCCTGTTCCCTTATAACCAATGAAATTCGGTGTTTTAGTTTTTCCAGGGTCTAATTGCGATCGCGACGTTGCTTATGTCACTAGAGACTTGCTAGGACAGCCAACGCGTATGATTTGGCATCAAGATACTGATATTAGTGATATAGATGTGGTGATTGTCCCTGGTGGCTTTAGCTATGGGGATTATTTGCGTTGTGGTGCGATCGCTCGTTTTTCGCCTGTGATGCAACAAGTGATTGAACACGCGCAAAAAGGTAAGTTTGTCTTGGGTATCTGCAACGGTTTTCAGGTATTAACTGAGGCTGGATTATTACCTGGGGCATTAGCTAGAAATCAAGATTTGCATTTTATCTGCGATCGTTCTCCCCTCAAAGTTGAGCGTAATAATTTACCTTGGACTCAAGGTTATGCAGAGGGTGAAATTATCACTTTACCCATTGCTCACGGAGAAGGGAGATTTTATGCTGATAAAAAGACTTTAGCAGAAATTGAAGATAACGGGC
Organism: Anabaena sp. WFMT; assembly: GCF_051781005.1. NCBI lineage: Bacteria > Bacillati > Cyanobacteriota > Cyanophyceae > Nostocales > Nostocaceae > Anabaena > Anabaena sp. WFMT. Next base: position 155,389 of record NZ_JBPWOA010000037.1, read on the forward strand.
AAGTTTTATTTCGCTACCACGGGGAAAATCCCAATGGTTCATTAAACAGCATTGCCGGGATTTGTAATCTTCAAGGTAATGTTTTAGGAATGATGCCACATCCAGAAAGAGCAGCAGATAAAGCGTTAGGTAATAGCGATGGTTTGCGGTTGTTTCAGGGTTTGTTGGAGAAAGTTGCAGCTTTGGTGTAACTTTATATATTTTCAAAAGCGTAGGGTGGGTAATTCTCACCCTATTTAATAAATATTCAAATTTATATATTAGGTTTTGTGATTTCAACCCAATAAATACCATTAATGAATAATCAAACTATCTTTATTCATTTCTAAAAAATCGTAAGTCCTGAATAACTCAACTATTTGGGAAATATTTTGTAAAAAAAGTTGTTCAATTTGCTTATTATTAATATTACCTGTTGTTACTAAAAGTAGTTTATAAGGTTCTTGTTTGATTAAGAAAGAATCTAAAAAATCCTTATCTTTTGTAATCACAATTCTCTGTTCTAAAATTGATAAGTTATTAATTTCCGAATCAGGAGTAGAATTTTTTAAAGGCAGATTTTTTGTATGCATAACATCATATCCCAAGTTTTCTAATAAATTGGCGATGCGGATTGGTAATTGAGCATCAATTAAGAATTTAATGAAATTAATTGCACAATACTTTTAACTTGAGTTAGTTGAGTTGCAAAAGAGAGAACTGCTAAAATGTCTTCATACTCTAAATCATCATAATCTTCTAAAATCTCATCAGTGGTCATTCCTGAACTCAACAGTTCTAAAATCATTTCTACGGGGTAGCGTAATCCCCGAATGCAAGGTTTACCATGACAAATATCATTGTTAATTGTTATTCTATCTAATGCTGATTTATTCATAATATTTAGATATAGGAATCCTACTAAACTAACTATACATTATTTTGTTGGGTTAGGTTGTTAGAAATTATGGGTTTCATACAATACTTCAATACTTTCAAGAAACTTACCTGAGATATCTAATGTCCCGCAAACCACGCAACCTCAAGCCAGAATATTGCTACCACATCACAACTCGCTGTAATAACCGTGAATTTCGTCTCACTCGTAATGAATGCCGAGAGGTGTTTATTTACGCTATCAAAAAAGCTTTAGATAAGTTTGGGTTTAAGCTTTATGCGTTGTGCATTATGAGTAATCATGTTCATTACATGATAGAACCGAAAAAGTCTGAAGACCTGCCTAAAATTATGCACTGGTTAAATTGGTACACTGCTATGTGTTTTAACCGAATGCTAAACCGTACAGGACATTTTTGGGAAAAGCGATATCACAGTAGCGAGTTTGAGAAGACTGATCACAAAAGAGCGAGGTATCGGAAACCTAACCTCGTAGGAAAGTAGGTAAAAAGAAATGTTTATGATTGGCTGAAAGCTTTATAGGTTACAATTTACAAGTCTCTGTGCGAGATAAGAGTACCCCTCTTCCTCACTTTTCACACTTCCCTTCTCGTTTCCAATCAACGCTACAAAACCAAAAATATTTTTTTGGAATTTTTTGTAGGTGGTTGGAGTTGGTAAATATTTGGTAGGTAAGGTAAAAGGTAGGTGTCCCACAGGGGCTTTTATACTATAATTTTCGCTTGACCACTCTAATGCCCGTTCCATTTTTCCCCAGTCTTTCCCTTGTGCTTCATAGATACGCTTTTGGACACTAAAACCAAAGCGACCGTCACTATATTGTACCCAAAGTTGGTCAATCGTACGGAGATCAGAACAGGGAAATTTCTCAATATCTTCAATACTTAAGTAACCTTGACTTTCTCGGTTAGCTACCTTGAGCATCATTTTAGCTGTTTCTTCATCCGCCTCGCGCCAATTTCCAGCAGCTAAGTGTTCTAATAGTTGTCTGTATTGTTGTGGACATTGGTCTTTGACAATTCTAATTCCTTCTCCATTATTTCTGTTTTCCTGAGTCCAGCAAGTGAGATGTTTTTCATCTCGTGCTGGATACTGTTTCGCTTCTGCTTCTGTTGGTAATCTATAACGAATAAAATTGTTGTCAAAATTAGAATTTAAACTCAACCAAGCACAAAACCGATTAGCAGCTTGAAAACTCATTCCAGTCACAGATTGAGTAAGAGAAAGACTTGTTGAATTAGTTGGTAAAAAGTCTTGCTCAATAGTATTTGTACCAAAAGTATCTTTGATAAACTGCTGATACTCTGCCCAAGTAAGATAACTTTGATCTATTTCTTGAGTTTCATTAATTCGCAATAGGCTATTTAACCTTCTAGCTAACTTAACCTGTGCTGCTATTTGAGCAATTTTTGGATCTTGAGATGTTAATCCAGCTTCGAGAATATTTTCAAGTTGATTCTGTGTTTGTGGAGTTATTTTCTTACTTTCTTTCAAACAATCATAAGCCAAAGTTAAAGAGGCAACAGTTTGATTTTGTAAAGCTGCTTGAATCAAATTTGTGGCATCACTTTGAGCAGCATAAAGGCGAATTGTTTCCGCCCACCAAGAATTACAAAAGTTATCAATTAATATTTTTTCTTGCTGCAACTCTTTGACTTCAGCAGCAGCTAAATATTCCTGAAAACTCAAATGAGCAAATTCAAGTTTGCCTTGTTCTTTTTCGACTATTAAACCACTAACATCTTTAACTTGTTCTAAAAATTCTGCTGGCGTTAACGTAATATTAGCTATTTTTTGTAGTTCACTAGCAATTAAATTCTCAACTTCTGCTGGTTCAAAAGTGCGAGTTTCCCTTTTCATCAAATCCAGTGCTAAAACTTGTAATACTGATTTATTTTGTTCAGATGTCAGAGGCGCTTTAATTTTCTTAGCTGCTTGTCGCGTTCCCAAAAGTAAATCACAAATTTTCTGATACAGTTCCACCCTACGTCCTGGTAATGCACTGCCGCTATAATGAACAGTAGCAATCATTGTCACCAAAAGCGGATTTGTTGCCATATCAGCAATAGCACGATTATTAATAATTCGCTCAATTAAATCTTCTGCATTTTTCTTAGCTTCTGCCTTTACTGCTTGATTATTTTTGCCGGCGCGACTTCTAATTTCAGTTTGCAGATACCAGCTATTAATAAATAGCTTCATTTGTTCTAAAGAGAAAGGTAGAACTTTAAGAATAATTTCTACTTCATCTACAGGCGCACTGCTATAACCATAAGGACGAGAAGTAATGATAAAAGCTGTCTTTAGATAGCTTTCCATTTGCTTATTTACCCATTTACTTACCTGCGAACGTTCATTACTATCAGCAACTTCATCCAGTCCATCCAACATCACTAAACATTTGCCATTTTTTAACTGTTGATTAAACCAGTCTGTTTGTGGGTTGAGTTCAGCAAAAGCAGGTTGAGTTTTCAGGTGATTGGTAATTAATTCTGGCAGAGTAGGAGGTTGTGGACTAGTAATTTCTTCGCGGATATCGCGCAGGTACAATAATACTGGTAAGAATTTGGGTGATTTATATTTGCCATGACTATTTTTTGCATCTGCTAGACTCAAAGGAAAATATTTATATAAATACGGTTAAATACGTATTTACAAAAGAATATACACTAACCTATACATGAAAATGGTAATTTTTCGGTTTTATTCAGAAATGACTGATTAAATTCAAAACAGTCTAAACTCTTCCTAATTCCTTCTTCCCTCTTCCTTCGCGTTCTTCGCTTCTTCGCGGTTCATTTAATCCGTATTCTTAGTGGGAAGGGACTAAAAATCAGTTTTTGGGTTTACAAGCGAAGCGGAAGTATACCGCAGATGCAGAGGCAGAGAAACTTATTTGCGATCGCTATCTGGGTTAATATATAAGAAACGTCTTAATTTTTCATAAAGTTTAATAATCTATCACTGGCAAAACAAACGATGGCAGCAGACTATCCAAACATTGATATTGCGCCATTTATCGATCACTCCCTCCTGTTACCAACTACTACCCCAGAACAGGTTGAGCAATGGTGTGAAGAAGCATACAGGTTTAACTTTGCGACAGTTTGCATACAACCCTGTTATGTTAGGCAAGCAGTTGAACTCCTCCACAACAAAAACCCCAAAGTCTGTACAGTCATAGGCTTTCCGACAGGTTCGACAACTTCAGCAGTTAAGTTCTATGAAGCTCAAGAAGCATTGGAAAATGGTGCATCTGAGTTAGATGTCATGATTAACTTGGGCTGGTTGAAAGCTGGAAAAACCGAAGAAGTTCACCGGGAAATTGCTACAATTTGTGAAGTAGCTGGGCAATGTGTCAAGGTAATTTTAGAAACTAGCCTACTCACAGACCCGGAGAAAAGAATAGCAGCAGAACTAGCTATGGATGCCGGTGCGGCTTTCTTGAAAACTAGTACAGGTTGGAATGGTGGTGCAACTGTGGCTGATGTGCAAATGTTGAAAGAAATCGCAAAGGATCGGGTAGGAATTAAAGCATCAGGGGGTATTCGCACCCACAACGATGCCCTCGACTTAATCATGGCAGGTGCTACAAGATTAGGCACATCTCGCGGTATAGATTTGCTCCGCCAGCGTAATCACGTAGAAAAGGGAAAAAGTGAGTAGTCAGACAATTTTGGATTTTAGATTTTGGATTTTGGATTAATTCCACAGATAAATCCCCAGGCTTGTACCATCAAGTAATCACTGGTCATTAGAATTGTCAATTGTCATTTATTTTGCTAATGACTAAATAAATAATGAGTAGAACCTACAAAGCAACTGGCATTAATCTCAAAACCCAAGCACTGGGAGAGTCAGATAAGATAGTGACAATTTTAACCAAGGAATTTGGGTTAATTCGGGCGGTTGCTCCTGGGGCGCGTAAACATAACTCCAGCTTGGGTGGGAGAATTGGGATTTTTGTAGTTAATGAATTACTGATTTCCCAAGGAAAAAGCCTAGGAAATGCTACGCCAACACTCGATAAAATTACTCAAGCGCAAACTATAAAAACTTATCCAGGTCTAACTAAAGACTTGGGAAAATTAGCTGCTAGTCAATATTTAGCTGAAATTGTCCTCTGTCAGGCTTTAAGCGAACTACCCCAAACAGAACTTTATGAGTTACTAGATGAACATCTCCAGCGATTAGAAGCCTTACCCAAGAGCCAAGGATTCGCTGTTGTCGCACATTTGGCGCATGGAGTCTTTCAATTTTTAGCTTTAGCAGGACTCACACCTCAAGTCCAAGTTTGTTGCTTAACTCAGCTTCCTGTCACCCCAGACTGGACAAATCCCAACTGGCAGGTAGGATTTAGTGTGCCGACAGGAGGGATAATTAGCTTAGAGGCTTGGAAAAGCTTACGCTCAGAAAGGGAAAAAGGAAAACGGGAAGATGGAGAGAAAGGGAAGAGAAGTTTTTCCAATCCCCAAACCCCAGGCTATGAAACGGTTGTCCATCAACAAGACATCCCCACAATTTCTAATCGTCTGAATGCGAAAGAACTGTTTATGCTTCAATATTTGTCGCAAACAGAGATAATGCAAATAGAGGCAGCCTCAGATTATGGCTGGTTATCTATTGAGCAGATTTTGCGACAGTACACTCAGTATCATTTGGGTCGTCCTATTCGCTCTGCTACCTTGATTGATTCTTATTTTGCCGCCAACCATGATGCAATCGTCTGATTTGGATAAAAAAATCCTGCCTCTGTCACCCAGTCAAGCTAAAAACAATAGGGTATCAGAGAAGACAACACCCAATCAGCCAAGTGCTGTTTCCCAACCTGACCTTAATTCAATCAATAGCCAAGAAATATCCCGAACAGATGTTTCTCAGGACAAAGATGGAAATGTAGAAGTTTCATCTACTAATGTACCTACACCATTAGAACCACAAGTTCAAACCAATGGCAAAGGTAATTCTACCCAAGAAACTCTAAAAGTAGTAACCCAACCAGAAACAGAAACATCACAATTGAATGGATCTGGTTTAGATGGGGGGAATACATCAAGTACTATTCAAAAACAAGGGTTTTTTCCTGTATTAAAAAACCCGAATTTCCTCGCACTTTGGGGTGGGCAAGTTTTTTGTCAGCTGGCTGATAAAGTATATCTGGTGCTGATGATTGCTTTGATTAATACCCAGTTTCAAAAGGGTGATCAGAGTATCAGTGGTTGGGTATCGGCGTTAATGATGGTTTTTACCATTCCCGCAGTCCTGTTTGGTTCTGTGGCTGGTGTGTTTGTAGACCGCTGGTCGAAAAAAGTTGTCTTGGTAGCAACTAATGTTTGGCGGGGTATTCTCGTGTTGGCAATTCCCTTGCTGTTGTGGTTAACCCATGATTGGCAACCTGTGGGAGTTCTGCCTGTGGGGTTTTTGATTATCTTGGGTGTGACTTTTTTAGTTTCTACGTTGACACAGTTTTTTGCACCAGCAGAACAAGCAGCAATTCCTTTGGTGGTGGCAGAAGAGCATTTACTTTCGGCTAATTCTCTGTACACAACCACGATGATGGCATCGCTAATTATCGGGTTTGCTGTGGGGGAACCGCTGTTGGCATTAGCTGATGGACTGTGGCTAAAACTGGTAGGTAGTGGTGGAATGGGTAAAGAAATTTTAGTCGGTGGCAGTTATGCGATCGCAGGATTAATTTTACTCCTACTCAACACTAAAGAAATACCCCATCCCCCAGAAACTGAATTTCCTCACGTTTTCTCTGACTTGCGAGACGGTTTCCTTTACCTCAAAGAAAATCATCACATCCGTAATGCTCTCATACAACTCGTTATCCTATTTTCTGTCTTTGCAGCTTTAACAGTTATCGCTGTTCGCATGGCAGAAATTATCCCCAACATGAAAGCCTCACAATTCGGCTTTTTACTCGCATCAGGGGGCGTTGGCATTGCTGCTGGGGCGACAATTATCGGTCAATTTGGTCAACGCTTTTCCTATAGGCAACTTAGCCTTTGGGGTTGTCTAGGTATGGCAGCATCTTTGATTGGTTTGGGAGTATTCACAACTCAACTATGGATAGTGTTGTTTTTATTGTCTCTTGTCGGTCTCTTTGGGGCTTTGGTAGGTATCCCCATGCAAACTGCTATTCAAACAGAAACCCCTCCAGAAATGCGTGGCAAAGTGTTTGGCCTGCAAAATAATGTCATTAACATTGCCCTTTCTCTACCCTTAGCATTAGCTGGCGTAGCTGAAACCTTTTTTGGCTTACAGGCAGTCTTTTTAGGATTAGCTGTAATTGTCTTTTCAGGAGGTATATTAACTTGGTATAACTCCCGTGATTAGTTATCAGGCTGAAAATCATCTATAACTTAGTGAAACAGTTGGTTTTCGTGCTAAACTTAATCCAGCGAAAATTCATGTAATACTTGCTGGGAATTACCCAAGATTATCCTGATTAAGTTGTTATCAATTTAGCTAATTAACAACTTGCAAGCAGCATTGAATAAAGCCATAAAATCATTTGTTTGTTGGCTTAAATATAAGCTTTTAAACGATGCTATGGCTGCTATTCATCATGATATAGCAGGGAAAAGAAACAGATTTGAAAGACCCTTGGTGTCTGTAGCGTAGCGTAAGCCATATTTAATGATAACGGTATGTTCTCATTCAACTGACAACCGCTATAAAATCTTCAGCAAGGATTACAGAATAAAACAGCTAAGTATAAAAAACAAATAATTTAAACTAAACCCGCTTTTATTCACAGCTAATCAAAGAATGCGTATAGCCTGGATTGGAAAAAAAACGCCCTTTTGCGGCAATGTCACTTACAGTCGAGAAATTACCAATGCTTTGCTAGATAGGGGACATCAAGTTAGCTTTCTTCACTTTGCCCAAGAAGAATCTCAACCCCAAAACTGGCCTAATTGTCAAGAAGTTTCCTTACCCTTCATTTATAAGTCTCAAGTTTATACTATTCCCACTTTTAAAGCGACTAAGGTTTTAACTGAGTCATTGCGGGAAATCAAGCCAGATATAGTTCATGCTTCTTTAACTCTGTCAACACTAGATTTTGTTTTACCAGAAATTTGCCAAGAATTAAACTTGCCTTTAGTTGCTACTTTCCACACTCCATTCGCTGGCAAAGGGGCAAAATTAATATCCGGCACACAAATTTTAGCTTATCAGCTATACGCACCTTTTTTAGATCACTATGATCGGGTAATTGTTTTTTCCCAAATTCAACGGGAATTATTAGCACGTATGGGAGTCAGGGAAGAAAAACTGGCTGTGATTCCCAACGGTGTTGATACTGTTAAGTATTCTCCAGGTATTTCTAAAATCAAAGCAGAATTTGGGGCTGAACGCCTGTTTGTGTATCAAGGGCGTATCGCAACGGAGAAAAATGTTGAACCCCTGCTACGTGCTTGGAAGCAGTCGGATATGGGAGTTAATAGTAAATTATTGATTGTGGGCGATGGCCCGTTAAAACCTTCCTTAGAGCCATTTTATGGACAGGAAGATGGCATCATCTGGTTAGGATTTATCGCAGATGAAAATCGGCGCATTGAAATCTTAAGGGGTGCTGATGTATTTATTTTGCCCTCTTTGGTAGAGGGTTTGTCTTTATCTCTGCTGGAGGCCATGTCCTGTGGTTTAGCTTGTTTAGCTACGGATGTAGGTGCAGATGGGGAAGTATTGGAAAAGGGTGCAGGTGTCATTATTAGCACTAAAACAGTGCGATCGCAACTCAGAACTCTTTTACCACTGTTCCAAGATCATCCGGAGTTAACAACTTTATTAGGCCAAAAAGCGAGAAATCGAGTATTAGAGCGTTATACTCTCAGTGATAATATCACCCGTTTAGAAGAACTTTATACTAAAATATTGGCACAGCAACCTTTAACAATCAGTTGGGGTACTTAAAAATAAAAACTTTTCAATCTTTATCTTCCCAACAAGGGAAGGCACTTCAATTTGTGTAAGTAGCGCAACCATTCCCCTAGCAACTTTTTTATTTTTGACTTCACGGCAGGACTAACGACATTTTGGCAGAAATGAATTATGCAGATACGAATATTCACTAATATAACTAAGAAATGTAAATTAAATAAAGTACAACTTTTAATTTATGTAATCTAATGTTGGGTTACACTTTCGCCTTACCCAACCTAATAAATAATTGTAAGTTAATATATCCACGTTCCTAAAGGTCGTAGTACATCATGAAAATAATGCTAATGGGATATTATGGTTATAGAAATATAGGTGATGATCTATTCGTCAAACATTTAACTAATTTTTTTAGCAAAAAAGAAGTTGTTGAAAGAGTATTTTTAATTTGTAATGACAACTATTATCAAATCACCAGCAAAAAGATTTCTCTTTTTCGTCATTTCCAATTATCAAAAATTAAAAGATTATTTCTTTTATGGCAAAGTGACTGCGTAGTCTGGGGAGGTGGTACTTTAGGATTAAGCAGTGTACCCAAAAATTTATCGACTCTGCAAACTTTAGCTAAATTATTAGGTAAGCGGTTTTGTTTTCTAGGCATAGGCTTAGAAAGTATGAATGCAGGAGAAAAGCAGGATGTAACTAATTTTTTCAAACAAGCAGATTTGTTATATGTTAGAGATAATAATTCCTATGAATTGGTAAAAGAAAAGCTGAAATTTACTAATTCTTTTTGTCTAGGTGGTGACTTAGCATTTTTAGATTTAAGTTATTATGAAGAATTTATTCATCGAAATAAAACGGCAAATTCTTTAAGTAATATATCCTTCTCTGGCAAACATTGGTGGGGTGATAGTAGAGCCGAATTTTATGCCCAGCAATTAATCCCACTAATCGAAAAATACAACTCTGTGATCCATTTACTACCAGGACATATGGGTAGTGAACAGAATGATAATAAATTCCATGAATTACTGAAAAAACATTTACCTGTCCAAAATTGCCAACTACATTCATGGGATAAACCAGAAGATTTTTTGCAAATTCTGAGTCAAATGGATTTTCACTTTGGCAATCGTCTTCATTCTATAATACTGGCAGATATATTAGGAGTTCCTAATATAGGAATATCTGCTGATCCTTCCAAAATCAGTAACTATATAAATAAAACAGAAATGTTATCTAAAGAAAGAATAGCAGATTTTATGGAGCCATTAACCATAGAACGTATTGAAAAGATATTTCAAGAATACAAAAGACCGGAAGAATTTATTATCAACGAATCAAAAACATCTCAAGAAAGTTTAGAAAGAATTTTTCATATCTAAAGTACAGTTATCATTGAGCCTAAATACCCCGTCTCTTTTGAGCGAGGTATTTGTCATTTCTGTACCCTAGCTATGCGATTAGCTAATAGGTTTATTTGATTCTTCCCCTTGCACCTATAAGCCTATTTCCGCTTTCCAGATGCTTTCGCTGCTTTTTTCGCTGCTTTTTCTGCTTCTATAGCTGCTAATTTAGCTTGTTCTTTCTCTTCAGCAATTTTGTTGAGATAGTAATGGTAATCACCCAAATAAACGCGGAATTCACCATCACGAATTTCGACAATTTTGTTAGCTACCTGAGAGATAAAATAACGGTCGTGGGATACTACAATTGCTGTCCCATCATAGTTTTGCAAAGATTCTTCCAACATTTCTTTAGCTGGAATGTCTAAGTGGTTTGTCGGCTCATCCAGAATAAGTAAATTCGCTGGACGTAAAAGCATTTTTGCCAATGCTAAACGAGCTTTTTCTCCCCCACTTAAAGCTGCAACTTTCTTAAATACTGTGTCACCAGCAAACAAAAAGCGTCCTAACAGTGTACGGACTTCTTCGTTTGTCCAGTCGGGAACTTCATCATGGATAGTTTCCATGACGGTTTTATTTAAGTCTAAGGCTTCGGCTTGGTTTTGTTCAAAGTAACCAGGAATAACGTTGTGATCACCTAATTTGACGATTCCTTCTGTGGGTGGTTCTGCACCCATAATAATTTTCAACAGGGTGGATTTGCCTGCACCGTTGGGACCGAGAAAGGCAATTCTATCTCCCCTTTCAATTAGAAGATTTGCTGCCAAAAATAAAATTTTATCTCCATAGATATGGGTTAAATCTTTAATTTCTACCACTTCCCGTCCGCTGCGGGGTGCAGGGGGAAATCGGAAATGTAAAGTTCTCACACCGGCAATAGGTGCTTCGATGCGTTCAATTTTATCTAGTTGTTTTTCCCGGCTTTTGGCTTGGGTACTGCGGGTTGCACTAGCGCGGAATCTATCTACAAAGGTTTGCTGTTTTTCTATTTCTTTCTGCTGACGTTCAAAGGCGCTCAGTTGTGCTGATTGATTTTCAGCTTTTTGCTGCAAGTAGGATGAGTAATTACCGAGATAAGTGGAAGAAACACCGCGTTCAGTTTCCACGATTTGGGTGCAGAGACGATCAAGAAATTCCCGGTCATGGGAAACTATGACCATTGGCGTAATCAGCCCTCTGAGGTAATTTTCTAACCACTCGATGGTTTCTAAGTCTAAGTGGTTTGTCGGTTCATCCAGTAGTAATAAGTCTGGCTTTTGCAACAGGATTTTACCTAAACTCATTCGCATTTGCCAACCACCTGAGAAAGCGCTGACTAAGCGATCGCTATCTTCAACCTGAAAACCCATTTCTGGCAAGATTTTACCAATGCGTGCGTCTAAGTTATAGCCATCCAATGCTTCAAACTGTCTCTGCAAGCGATCTAACTTGTGGATTAGTTCATCCAATTCCTCTGGATTAGCTGTTTCCATCTCTTGCGGTACATGAGCTAAAGCCATCTGGACATCGTTGGCTTCTTGGAACACAGTCCAAAATTCTTCTCTAACTGTACGGGTAGGATCTACTTCAAACTCTTGATTGAGATAAGCTATGTGTAAGCTGTTAGGACGAATGATTTCGCCGCTGGTGGGTTCTATTTCCCCAGAGATGATTTTCAGTTGAGTCGATTTTCCCGCACCGTTAACGCCTACTAAGCCAATGCGATCGCCTGGTTTGACTTCCCAGTTGATATCTTTAAGAACTTCGCCTGTAGGATAAATTTTACTAATATGTTCAAGTCGCAGCATGAAATGTCTCTCAGGTAGGGGATAGGTAGTTGGGGAGGAAAAGCTAACGCCGTATTGTATTTAATCTTAACAAAATTTAACTACAAATTTACATACCAGATTCTTCTTAATTCCTGAGCATCGAGGGAAAAGTTTTGCTTGTTATTAATCATACAGCAGAATTCAGCAGTTCAGAAGTAAAACAAGCTGTTTCTTAGGTGTTTAACCCGGATTCTGCATTCCATTTATCGTTAGCATTCAGCACACAGCAGTCAACAACCGGAGAAAACTCAATCAGTCGATAACAATGAGCGCTCTCATCAAGGCTGATGGTTTATTAGAATTAATTATCCTCAATATTGGACTTTAAGAAAACATAATTTACCATCTTTTATGGGTTATTATGGTGAATTTCGTAATTATTACTACCCTCATGCCATAATCATTAGTATCTAGTTTGTTACAGTGTAAAACTATCTATAAATACCTACCTCTGCCGAGACAAACAGAATATCAAATTATTCCTCATTTGCAAATCAACCCTTAAATTACCAATTAATCTTGCTGAGATTGAATTATTGACTGTTTCTACCAAATACTATATGCACAACCTAAATTTAATGGAAATTTAACTTCTATTCGTGATATTTAAGCTTAATGCTTCTCAAAATTCCCTAAAAAGACTCAGAAACTGTTTACCTTAAGATAGCTAACGCATAAGTTATCTTGCGATTAAAAATGTAATTAAACACCATGCTTTTTTAGTGCTGATATAAGGTCAGCAACAATAATTAACATTACAAATGAATAGAAATGCACCTGTATTGTCTCTAACAAGGTTGACATTTTGCCGTCATTTAAAGAATCATCTTAGGGAACCCGGATAGTCTGTTGAGAGGAAACTATGCACACAGTTATTCTAGTCCTGGTTGAGGTGCTAATTGTGATTGGAATGTCACGGTTAGTAGGATTGGCATTTCGATCAATTAAGCAGCCATTGGTAATTGGCGAGATTATCGCCGGAATTATGCTCGGACCATCTTTATTTGGTTTAATTGCACCCCATATAGCAGCTACCCTGTTTCCACCAGAAACCATTCCTTTTCTGAATGTTTTATCTCAGATAGGACTGATATTTTTCATGTTTTTGATTGGTTTGGAGCTAAATCCAAAATATCTCAGCGGTAACTTAAAAGCCGCCATTCTGATTTCTAATATCAGCATTATTGTTCCTTTTTCTCTGGCAGCGATTTTATCTTTGCTGCTTTATCCTCTAGTTGCCAACGAGGCTGTCTCATTTACTGCTTTTACCTTATTTTTAGGTGCAACTATGTCGATTACAGCTTTTCCTGTATTGGCAAGAATTATTACTGAGAACAATTTACAGCAAACACGTTTGGGGACATTAGCCTTAACTTGTGCCGCAGTTGATGATGTAACAGCCTGGTGTATTTTGGCAGTTGCGATCGCAGTCGCTCGTAATGGTAGCATCGATCAAAAAGCTATCCTCACTATTTTTGCCAGCTTAATCTACATAATCTTCATGTTCACAGTCGGGCGTTGGTTTCTCAAACGCCTGAGTACCCATTACCGTCGAACTGGACGTTTGAGCCAATTTGTTGTGGCTTTAATTTATATGGGAGTTGTTGCTTCTGCTCTCATGACTGAATTTATCGGTATTCACCTAATTTTTGGAGCATTTTTATTAGGAGCATTAATGCCCAAGAATGCAGAATTAGTTAGAGAATTAGCGATAAAAACTGAAGATTTTGTCTTAATATTTCTCCTACCAATATTTTTTGCATACAGCGGTTTAAGGACACAAATTGGTTTAATCAACCGTCCTGAATTGTGGCTATTATGCGGATTAATTTTAGGAGTAGCAATTTTAGGTAAATATAGTGGTACTTATATAGCTGCTCGCCTCAGTGGCATTAACAAACGAGAAGCATCAGCCCTCGGTTGGTTAATGAATACTCGCGGTTTAACCGAATTAATTGTTTTGAATATTGGTTTAGAGTTGGGTGTAATTTCGCCATTGCTATTTACCATGCTGGTACTGATGGCTTTGGTAACAACATTTATGACATCCCCATTACTAGAATGGACATATCCAAAACGCTTAATCAAATTAGACATAGTAGAACCAAAACCAGAACAGAAAATAGAGCCAGAAGTGACAGAAAGTATTGAATCTTTCGTTACCCCCTACCGCATTTTAGTACCCGTAGCTAACCCGACAACTCAAAAAGGTTTGGTACAGTTAGCAGTAGCATTGGCTCTCAATTATCGACAGCCAGCGGTGATCAATCCTCTCAGCCTAATTGAGTTAGAAGAAAACTATGGTTTTGAAAGTACCCCAACTGAAGCTAACCGATTAATTGCCGAGCGTCACCATCAGTTAGAAGAATTAATTGATACTTTAGAACCGCCAATCATCAGATCATATATACATCCCATTGTTCGCATATCGAGCAACGTTGCTAGAGAAACAGCACAGATAGCCCAAATCGAACAACCTGATTTAATTCTTGTCGGATGGCATCGTCCAGCTTTTAGTAACAATCGTTTAGGTGGTAGAGTGGGGCAAATTCTCATTAGCGCACCAGTAGATGTAGCTGTATTCGTAGATCGAGGAAGCGATCGCTTAGAAAGTTTGCTAGTTCCCTACTCCGCAAATATCCATGATGATTTAGCCCTCATACTAGCCCTCAGACTGCTAATTAACTGTGATACTTGCATATTGCAGATTTTACAAGTTTTAACCGGAAATCAAACCCAAGATGAATTAAGTTATGAACTGCACTCGATGATTGAGCAATTACCAGCTAGTGTAAGCGATCGCATAGAAATCAAAACCGTTACCTCTCCAGAACCAATGCAAGTTGTAGTTGCAGCATCAGAAAATGTTGATTTAACCATTGCCGGTACTAGTCGCGCTTGGGGAATTGAAAAACAAACTCTAGGACGATACACAGATGAACTAGCAATAAAATGTCGTTCTTCACTACTCATTACCCGTCGTTACAGTCAAGTTACCTCTCATCTCAGTTCCCTACTACCAGAAGTTAACACCCATGAAGTAATTCGTAATTAACTAAGTCGGCACGATCAAACCTTTTACACCACCTTCCGCACCCTACTAATATGCTGTCCCAAAAGCCTGAAGTAATCAATTATCATTGATTTTTATATCATATCCAATTTGTATAGTGTGTAAGTTCTAAAATCAACAAAATTCCCATAACTTTAGAATTTACCGCTTTACCTCAAACAGATCAAATACCAAGTTAAATAGCCATTAAAACATGAAAAATCAACTCAGAACTCCACCACACATTTTCCGAATTAGCTTATTTGGCCTATCTGCTGCAATTATCCTCAATACTAGCATTAGCCTCGCTGCACCACTCGCCAAACTCAATAAATGGCAATTTAACCCCAAAACACAGCAACTAGAAATCACACTTTCCTCAGCCACAATACCTGAGTATTTCTATCTTCCTCAACCCCCGCGTTTAGTAGTCGATTTACCTAATACCCAATTAGGCAACGTTGACACCCAAAAAAACTATACTGGTGGAAAAATTCAAAAAATTCGCGTTTCCCAATTTAGCCCTAATATTACCCGCATAGTCATAGATTTAGAACCAGGAAGTTTTGTCGATGCCAACCAGGTAAAACTTCAGCCTAATTCCCTAAAAAACCCCACTCGCTGGGTATTAAGCCCCACTATCTCTCATAATAGCACTTCTTCACAATCACCCTTTCCACTTTCCCCAACTAATCAGCTATCTCCTCCCCCTTTGAACACTCTCCCACCACCATCCACCAACTTACCCCTCAACCAGCAACCTTTTGTAATTGTACCGCCCCTCAACTCTCAACAATCCAACTTAATTATTCTCCCAGCTAATTCTTCCGAGAATAACAACATCATTACAGTCCCTAATTCTTTACCCAATATTCCTAATCCAGAAAACTATTTAGAACAAGTTTACAATATTCCTATAATTGAGTTTGGCCAACCGCTTCCTATACAAAAACAATAGATTCATAGTTGCTAATAATATAGACAAATATCTACTTGATAACCTTTTGCGGTGTAATACCAGGTGATTGGGAATAGAAGACATCTGGTAAAAAAGAATGTAGAGACGTTCTATGGAATGTCTCTACAAGGGTTGTGGAAAACGCATATTTAAATTCGGTCAATATCTAATGGGAAACATAGCAACCCATTACCCAAAAGCTAAAACTAAAATCTTTCTGTATCCTGAGATTGACCAACTGCTCCTGGTTGAGATAAGAAGAAATTTTGAGCAGATTCATTTTGGTATATACACCTAATGTCCGGCTTCTCACTGTCTAAGTTACCTGTAAAGCCAAAAGTATTCAGGCGATTTTTACATTCTCTTACCTGATCTGATGATACGAGTTTTTTATTCTCTAAAATTGCCCAGTTATTTTGGCGGATAACGCATCCAGGACGTATATTAGGCTGGGCTACATAGACATTAAAAGGATTAAGAGTTACAAATAGTCTGGCATCCATCACCATTGCACTGGCTCCATACTGGACGCAAATTTCAGGGTTTGGTGCTTTAGTATCAATAAACTCACGAGAAGCTACGTTAGATGGACTCAACGTGCTTGTAGAACTAAAAGCAATCCCAATCCCAATTCCCAAAATCAACACCCCTCCCAAAATTGCAATAGTAGTGAAGTTAAATAAAGGGGATTGGAAAGCAGGGGGTTTAGAAGTAGTAGCTGATCTACCAGTAGATTTACGTCTCATTTTTGCTTGTTCACCTTCACGCAAAATTGGCAAGGAGTTGTTTACTTTCTCCTCACTTCAGTATAGTAGTCGTTCCTTCAAATTTGATGGACTCCGAAAGCGTAGAAGAATCAAACAAAAATAAACGCAGTTGCAATACTGGATAGTACTGGTAGTTATTTTGAGAGTCTAGGGGGATATTTGACTATTCCTCTTAAGCAAGTTTTAAAGAATCCCCATGTGTATACCTGATCATCAGACTTCGCCAACAGACAGCAAAGTGTCAATCAATAGCAACCTGCGGTGAGCGGATAGCTATTGATGATCAATCAGTTGTTAGCAAAAAAAGCCTGAGTTAAACCCAGGAAATTTTGGTGTTTTCTGTTATTCTTTATTTAAGATGTTTCTGGGTATACCTGAAAATTAACCCTCAGAATACCCAGTAATTGAAACTCAAGACAGTTATTGGTGTTTAGCCGACACTGATAACTGTTGTTTTTAACCTTTTCTTTGTTACTGTCAACCCTAGACTACCAAGAGCGAAAAGCCCCAATAATGTACTCGATTCGGGAACTTTTGTTTGGTGGACTGATTGATTTATCAACGAGATACTTGCAAATCCTTGATTACCTACTAAAGCAATATCTTTAGTAACAGATATTTTCTTCTGGGGGGGCAATACATCTTTAATTACCGAATCAAACGGCGAAACTGATGTAGCCAGTAAATTCACTGACCCAATACCAGGATCAAGCAAATCAACTTTATCAACAATGGTAATGAAAGCATTACCTGTCACCCCATAGGCGAGAAGTTCTAAATCAACCTTGTCAATCCATTGATCAGGATCAAGGACTGTGACATCATATTGAAAAGTTGTGTCAATTGCCTGTCCTGGCATAACATTCCAAAGTGGGCTTTGAAAAATCAGGTTATAAGCGTGATTGACTATTTCTCCAAATACAAGAATTTCGTTGCTCTCCGGTCCATCAGCACCACCTATGTTAAAAGTGGAAAATCCCCGAAAATTATCAAAAAGCTTGTCACCAAGCTGATAAGAATTCCCTGCTAGTAGATCACTGAGTAAAACCTCGCCAGTTAGAATTGCAGCTTGAGCCGAAGCTGAAAGCGTAGCAATAGTAGCCAGAGTCGCAGTTATTCCGACTGCCAAGGATTTTATGATTCTGTCTAAATTCATACTGATTAGCCCTTGGATTTGCTTACATACTTGAGAAAAAGTTTGATTGAAAACTCACTCCTCCTGATTTAAAAAGAAGAGCAATTTTTCCACTGACGACACCTTTTATGTAAGTGTCCTAAATTGATAGCTTAAATGTCTAAAAGTAGAAGTCTCTATCTCAACCTTGGATATATGTCAATAAGTTAAAACCATTAAACTCCGTGACTAGAGATTACAGTTACTTACTTTTGACAATGCTTACTTACCTAAAGATAGAGATGAGGATGTTCTCTTTTCGAGTTCATCTACATACAAATACTAGCGGACTTTATCTAATCTTTTCATGGTTCATAGAATCTTTACTTTATTAAGCAACGTAAATATTTATGGGTTGCTTAAAATATCTATACTTAAGAAATTTTACTTAACTTACAAAAACTACTCAATATTACCAGAGATTTGAATTACTACATGGAAAAATTACTTAGTTAATATTACTGATAATATTAAGAAATATTATAATACCAAGTAATTGATGATATGAAAATTAACGTTTTCATCAAAATTTGCTGAAATCAATAATTTATATTTATATATTTATTTCCAGATATTAAACTGAAGTTCATATAAAGTTCATAAAGTCCAATGTGGTAAGGACTTATCCCT
>NZ_JBPWOA010000038.1:0-39373 GCF_051781005.1 Anabaena sp. WFMT
GAATACCCAATACAGGACAGGGAAAATTAGTACCTAATGTCTTAATCATTGGATGATCGACAGATTTACACCCTAAAAACAGAATATCAGCGGCTTCTGATTCCACAAATTTTTTAAGTTCTGTGGCAATTTTGCCAAACCATAGATGTGATTTAAACGAAACTTGCCATTCTTGAGCTAGAGTTTTCGCTTGCCAGAGAATTCTGTCTGCTTCTTTAAAAAAAGTTCTTGATTCTCCTTGTAATTTTGGTGAAATTTCTATTACCTTTTGTTGAGTTAATACCGATGTAACTGACCTTGATAAATTGCTCACTGCACACTCTAATTGAAGTTGATTATAGGCAGAATTGAAAATATCAAGATATTGATTGCTGGAGTTTTGTTCTACTACATAAACAGCCTGAACTGTAACTTGAGTATTGGTAGCTAAACTCGTTTGGTGGGCAATCCAACAAGCAATATCTAAAGCTGTATGACTCTGAGGGGAAGCATCATAGCCAACAATTAAGTTAACGGAGTCAGCTATTTGATATTGTTGAGAAACGAGGTTTTCCGCTTCTGGTAACAATACCATTTGTTCAATTAGGTCATCACGACCTATAGCACTTTGCAAACGTGCTAACATCGGCTTGATTTTCACAGTTTTAACTTCTCTCCCTTGAAACGAATTACGAATGAGAAGCAGGGTAAACAATTTTAGATTTCAGATAAATCCTGACCTAAAAATTTAAAAATCTAAAATTGATTCCGGAAACCCCAATCATAACTGCTATTACAGCCAAGGTTTTGGGGGTTCCTTCCATTGCCGACGGAGTTAGCTGACGGGCTAAGACTGGAAGGTGTCTCTCGTTAGATTAGCCCCAATTTTTGGTTCCTCCGCTTCAAATCCAGCTTTCATGAATTTGAATTAGGCTACCCACTAAAAAGACAATAATACTATTTTATTCTTCTGAAGTAAAGTAGTGGTCTAGAAAATTTAGAGCGTGATTGCGAAGATCAAAATATTCTTTAGAATTTCGGATCGCACTCCGATCACGTGGACGCTGAAATGGAACTTTGAGAATTTCTCCGATTGTAGCAGATGGGCCATTGGTCATTAATACAATCCGATCAGACATATAAATTGCTTCATCTACATCATGGGTAATCATCATTACTGCTTGACGATGATTTTCCCAGATATCTAATACCTGACGCTGCAATTTACCACGAGTTAAAGCATCTAGTGCGCCAAAAGGTTCATCCATTAATAACATTTTGGGGCGAATTGCCAAAGCTCTAGCAATACCTACTCTTTGTTTCATACCTCCAGAAATTTCATCGGGATACTTATCAGCAGCCGCTGTTAAGTTTACCATTGCCAAGTGTTCATTTACAACGCTAATTCTTTCGGCACGATTAGCCTTTTTTAGCACTTCATCCACAGCTAAACGAATATTTTCGCGCACGGTTAACCAAGGTAGCAAAGAATAATTTTGAAATACCATCATCCTCTCTGCACCTGGTTTGCGGATTTCTTTACCATCTAAGCGTACTGAGCCAGATGTGGCTTTTTGAAACCCACCGATAATTTTTAGTAATGTTGATTTACCACAACCAGAATGTCCTATGACAGAAATATACTCATCTTCACCAATTGTGAGATTAACACCATCTAAAACAACAGCATCTCCTTTATCTGGTGTCGGATAAGACTTGACCAAATTTTCAATTTCCAGAAATCCATAATGAGGCTTTACTTCTTGATAAGTCTCGTTTGAAAAGGAGGTATATTTCATGATTAAATATTCCTGAATTAGTTAAATTTTGGGACGTAAAAATTACGGTGTATTTCTCGTTCCCATACTCTGTACGGGAATGAATTCTATAAGGCTCTACCTCTAAAGTTCTAAAAAGGTGGAGCCTTTGTGATTGCATTCCCAGTCAGAGACTGGGAACGAGATAAAAATATGTCCCTTTTTTAGGACATGAAAAAGCGAGTAGGAGCGTTTGCTTTGATGGCAAAACTATTGAGATAACCGACAGGATTACTAGGGTCAAAGCCTTTGTTATCTATGAATACTTCTGGCGGTTCAATTTTATAATCATCCTTGGGGCATTGAATTCCCATTTCCGCTGCAATCTCCCGATATAAATCTGTTCTCCAGCCTTTTTGGGCTAATTGAACAGCATTTTTAGGAATTTCTTTGATTTGTCCCCAACGTGCAGCTTGGGTGATTAACCAGATGCTGTGAGAACGCCATAAAAATGTCGAATGTTCTCCTGTTGGTTGAGGAATATTTTTAGGAACATCAAAGAAAATTGTGGTGTCAACGGCTTTAATAGTCCGGTCTTTACCATCAAATCCACCATAGTTGTAATTGCCAATAATTCCCGGAGAAGTCAATTTAGTTATGGGCGCATTTTTCTGTTTTGGTTTTGCACCCGTAAAGGATATTTCTGTTAGCAATTGAGCCACTTCTTGCCGATTTTCGGGTTTGCTACAATACTGACAAGCTTCAATCATCGCCTTTACTAAAGAACGATAGGTTTTGGGATAATTGTCGATGAATGATTCCATTACTCCCAGGAGTCTGTCTGGATGTCCTAGCCAAACTTCTTTACCTTGTGCAAATGTAAAGCCGATACCTTCGTTACCTTGAATTGCTCTGGTGTTCCAAGGTTCGGCTACCATGTAAGCTTGCATAGAGCCGATTCTCATGTTTGTCACCATTTGCGGTGGGGAAACAATGATGACCCGAAATTCCTTAAAGGGGTCTATACCAGCAGCAGCGGATATATAGCGGACAAAGTATTCATAAATAGCAGAACTCAAAACTACTGCCCAAATTTTCTTTTCTGGGGGTTGTTTGTTGAAATAGCCCCGGAAGTCTTTTCCAAAGGCTTCTAAAGCACCATCACCATATTTTTGTTGATATTCGTACCAAGGACGTATCCCAAAGTCCCACATCTCTTTGTTCATGGTCATGGCGTTACCATGACGGTGTATAGTCATGGCTGCACATAGGGGGGCGTGACGTGCGCCTTCTGCACCTATCCTGGCGTTGGTGACAGCACCGGATACCACAGGTGCAGCATCAAGACGACCAAAAATCAAACCGTCGCGGGAGTTTCCCCAACTAGCTTCGCGGTTGAGTTTAACGTTTAAGCCATATTTGCGGAAAAAACCTTTTTTCCATGCGATCGCGAATGGCGCACAATCATTAACAGGTACATAACCAACTGTAAGATCAGGTTTTTCTAAATCTTGGGGTCTGACTAAGGGTTCTACAGCTAAGGCGGCTTCTGTCAGTCCTTTAACAGACTTATCTCCAGATATCCCACATGATGACAACGCTATCCCCGCAGTCGTCACACCTATTCCCTTAATAAAATCTCTGCGATTCCAATTATTTTCACTCATGGTTGTCTACAATTTCAGATTTTTCGTATTGCTGATTGATGGGATGATTTTTTGCTCACGCAGAGGCGCAGAGACACAGAGAGAAATGAAGAGTTTGGCGTTGCATAATTAAAGGATGAAATTAACTTTGAAAACTTTTTCTCTTTGCGTCTCTGCGTGAGAAAAAAGATGTAATTTCTTTACCTGAAAATCGCCGTAAATAATTCTTTTACTTCACACTTCCCGGACGATGGGTAACTAACTCTTGAAGTTTGCCCACAGCGTAATCTAAAACTAAGCCAGTTAAGCCAATTACAAACACAGCCAGAAATACAGAACTAAGATTTAAACGACTCCATTCATCCCAGACAAAAAAGCCGATACCCACACCACCTGTGAGCATTTCTACAGCAACAATTACTAGCCAAGCAATTCCTAAACTAATTCGCAAACCTGTAAAAACATAAGGCAAACTGGCAGGCCAAATAATTTTGATAATCTGTCGCCATCGAGGCATTTCCAACACCTGGGCTACATCTAAATAATCTTTAGAAACGCTAGAAACTCCCAAGGCTGTATTAATAATAGTTGGCCACAGGGAGGTAATGAAAATGACAAAAATAGCTGAAGGATCAGCCAAATTGAAGATAGCTAAAGAGATAGGCAACCAAGCTAAAGGCGAAACGGGTTTAAATATCTGAATAATAGGATTAAAAGCCAGCATTGCTGGTTTAGACATCCCAATCAAAAACCCCAAGGGAATTGCTACTAATGCACCTAACCCAAAACCTAGTAATACCCGACGTAAACTTGCTAATAGTAACCAACCAATTCCTAAGTTACCTGGGCCTCTTTCATAAAAGGGATTTAAGATATAGTCAAGATTGGCAATTAAAGCTTCTGGTGGTGTAGGCATCAATTCTCGATTAGCAAGTGCTACTACCCACCACAGAACTATTATTCCCAAGAAACCGACTACAGGCAATAGGAACTCATCCCGAAAAATGACAGGTTTTGCTTTTTTCCAAGCAACTTTTCCCGCAACCGCAATGGTTGCAGCTAAATTAAGTTGAAAGATCATTTATAACCTCAACAGATTTAAGTGCAGGTACGAAAAATGCGAGCAGTACCAGCCTTGGACACTGATGAGATCAGAACATTAAAAAATGCTGTCTCTTCAGTCTCCTCTCAATGCTTACGAAGTTAGCTGACGGGCTAGGACTGAGAGATGTCCCTCTATCAAAAATAGTGAGTTTTGAGTGCTAAGTGATGAGTTGAATATTGATTAATTTTTCACTTTTTGCTCTTAAATGGTCACTTTCTGAAAGATACGCCCCAAAATTTGGTTTCTCCGCTCCAGCTTTAACTTATGTGCTGGATTAAGCTGACTTACTCTAAATACACACTAACAGCAAAACTATAACATTAATGTACAGTAAAAGCATCTGTATTTATCCTTAATTTTATTACTTTCAATACTTAATTTTAGTAAATCTTCTATCGCTTCAGCAATAATTAAATTAGTTTATGGTTGTACCATGACTGAATCTCTGTCTATAGGCATATAGAGAAAAGTAAGCATCAATAATTATGAGATTTCTATACTTAGGTACTTTTTGTTTACTATGGTAAAAATATTACTGGTAGTATTTGATTGACAGATAGATTAGTATATACTTGCTCTGCCAAGTAAGTTGTCTATATAATTATGATTATCAAACCTATAATCGTTAAACTAATTACATAAGAGACATCCAATTAACTGAATTTAAAAAAATGGATTTTAGTCAATTACTGGCTGAACGAATTGATACAATAATAGATCAATGGGTGATAGCAGTTCATCAAGATAAGCGGATTGAAAGTGCTAGTAATCTACCATACAGCAGAATTAAAAATCACGTTCCTGATGTATTGAAAGCAATGGTGACAGTACTTTCAACATCTCAGGGTAATGATTTTCAGTCTATAGTCATCGCCAGTTGGCAACATGGATCACTTCGAGCTACACAAGGCTTTAATCCAGCAGAAATTGCTAGGGAATATCATCATTTAAGAACGGTAATATTGGACACCATACAAATAGATTTAATACAGGGAAAGCCGACAGAGATCATTCGGACTATGCGGTTAATTAACGCCGTGATTGATGAAGCGATCGCTCGATGTTTTACTAGTTATGTTGATGAACGATTACGAGAATTAGAAAATCTACATAACACTTTAGCATTACATAATCAGGAACTAACTCGCTTAGTTAATACTAATCGAGAACATCTCTCCCTACTAGCTCATGATTTAAAACATCCCCTAGCTTCTATTATTGGATACTCTGATTTATTTTTACGTGAACATCGACAAAAAAGTCATGAGAAAGATACTTATAACAATCTCGAACATATTGAACGGGTGTTACGTAATGGACGACACTTGCTACGTTTAATTAATGATTTATTAGAACTATCGCGGTATGATGCCGGAAAAATCAGACTTGAACTGACATCAACTGATGTCAGTGAAATCGTTAGTAATGTATGTGAAATGTTTGAGCCTTTAGCTGCTGAAAAAAATTTGCTCATGCTAGTGAATTGTGAACAAGCTCCCCAACAAATAATCACAGATGTCTTACAGTTACAACAAATTGTTATGAATCTTGTTAGTAATGCAGTTCGCTATACAGAGTCGGGAAATATTAATATCACTTGTCAGGGATTAGATAATAAAAAGTGGGAATTAGTTGTTGCTGATACAGGTATTGGCATTACACCAGAAAATCAAGAACATATTTTTGAACCCTATTTTCGCTACACTAAGAAAAACTTTCGTCTTCCTGATAGTACGGGTTTAGGTTTAGCAATCGTTTTGCGGTTGGTGAAACTATTACAAGGGGAAATTAAGCTAGTTTCTCAACCAGGGGTTGGTTCTACTTTTACTGTAATTTTTCCCTTGCAAATGGAAATGAAAGAAAGTTGATTTCGCTCAAAGAGACAAAAGATATTTTTGCAGCTTTGAGTAAAATCAACCATTTTTAATCTAACAAACCGCGTTTTTTCAATTTAGCTAACGCATCTTCAGCAGCATCTTTTTCTGCTTCTTTTTTATTGCGTCCTTTACCTGTTCCACACCATATTTCTTCCCCATTCACTACTTCAAATACATCAGATTCAAACACTGGTGTATGAGACTGGCCAGCTATTTGTTTTGTGACATATTTGGGGGGATTTGTGTTACCTCTACTTTGTACCCATTCCTGAAAGCGATTTTTTGAGTCTACATTTGAACGAGATACTACAATATCCTCTGGTACAGATTTAAAAAGCGGTTCTACAATAGCTCGAACTGCTTCAATATTGCAATTGTTATCTAGATAGTAAGCACCAAGAACGGCTTCAAATGTGCTACTTAATAAATTAGGATTTTGAAATCCTCCATCTCGAATTGCACCTTGTCCTAAATGCATTTTGGAGTTTAAACCTACTTCAAGCGCAAATTTTGCTAATTGCTTTTCATCTACTAATGCAGAACGACGACGAGTTAATTCATCTTCTTCTTTTTCTGGATGACGTTTATAGAGATATTCACCGCTTAAGAAATTGAGGATAGCATCACCGAGGAATTCTAGACGTTCGTTGTGTTCCCCTTCTTCTGGGTGTTCGTTGACATAAGAACGGTGAGTGAGTGCTTGACGGAGAAGTTTTTCATCTTTGAAATTTAGGAAAATTAGAAAATTGTGCATTTTATGTTTCTCTCATTTATGAATTGAATAGAAGGGCAGGCAAGATGCCCACCCCACAAGATAATAACCGAGAAAATTCAAGTGTTACTTAAAGACTGTTACCTTTACACCTGGTGGAAAAAAGCTATTACCACGAGAATGGTTACAAGTTAAACAAGCAAGTCTGAGATTTTCTGAAGAATTAGAACCACCACGACTTCTAGGATGAAGATGTTCAATAGTTAGCGTCTCTATTGACATCGACTTACCGCACCACCAACAGCAAGCACCATACATATCTATGAGTTGACGCTTTTTACTTTGTTTCTGTTTGGAATTCATGTGAATTAACGTGAGTTCGACGGAGCTAAAAAATGGCAGGAGGTAGAGATGGTAAGTCTTTTGGGTAAATATCAATAGAAGGTTTTTTAGGTAAATAGGTATAAGCAGCCAAACCCGCTATCAAATTCACCAAAAAGTTCAATGGACTACGATGACGGGAGTGTTCTATTTGACAGATATTTTTGAGGTGGTCATTTACAGATTCGATAACGGCTCGTTTGCGTAATAAAATTTTATCAATCAATTTGACTAAGCGATTTTTCATGTTCTTTTTGGATTTTGTAATTAACTCTAATCCTCGCTCATATAACTCCTCAAATAATTTTTGGGAAACATATCCTCTATCCCCAAAAAGTTTACCAATTAAATCTTGAGTCATCTCTGGAACTGGTTTGCGGTCATCTACATTGGCAGGAGTTAACTTAAATGCCAGCAGTTCTCCTCGGTCATTAATAATCAAATGAAGTTTACTTCCGTTATGCCAACCCACGAAATTTTTACCCCATTTGACCAACCCTTTAAATACTTTATGTGTATGGGCACGACAATTATGGCAAACATTGATTGGTGTGGAATCTATAAAACTAATCCCTGTAATTTCTCCGGTTCGTGTATGCAAAAAACAGCACAATAACATTAGACACCAAGGCATCAATTCCACAAATCTTGTGTAGCTGACTAAATTCGGAAATGCCCCACGCCATCCTGGAAGTACCTGCAAGGTATAAAATTCCTTAAAGGTTCTATAACCACTGCCATGAAAAGCAATGACTATTGTCATCACTTCTGATAGGTGCATTCTTGATTAGCTGCGCCTTTCTCCCTTTGTGGATGGCAATTGTGGTACTTGCTGCCACAAGTTTTCCCATTGGTTACAGAAATCATCTACATCACAAAATATTTGCGTAATATCAAGGTGAGATATGATGGTAGACATAGCCGAGACTCCCTATTTTCTTTGATATTTTTAGTCTCGGTGTTTTTTTATGATTTTTTCACCTCTTCTCCATAAATCTTAGTTATTTTTCTCTGGAGTTTCTCAAATCCTCTCTGAACAAGCTTTCCACCTTTTGATCACTGTCGAACTCACGTTGAATTATTTTCCGTTGATTTTTTTGTCAACAGCATCAGAAAACCACATATCTGTTAGCAATAGAGACGAGACATATTAGAGAATCAACTAAAAAGTTATTTTTCTCTATTGAGCTTCTCTAAATTAATCAGTTACAGTCTCAGTAGTACGATTCCTAAAAATCTTGCTACTGAGACAACAACCGAATTTGCTTTAAATTGTGATAATTTCGCTATCTAAAGACAAACATAGTCTAGCTAAATACTAAATGTCAAGTCATCCATTTGTGAAAAAATGTAAAATCTACAACTCCAGATACCCGACTTATCAAAGAAGTGAGGGATCTAATTAATCACAAACTATTGATATCAATTCCTTTAGCTTGCAATTTCGCTAATAAGACTTGATAATTTTGACGTTCTTGTTCCGCATGTTGATATTCTTGTTCTGCGCGTTGATTCAATTCCAGAGATGTGAGAAATTTTTTTCCGTCGGGATAATAAATTTCTAAATTATCTGATGTTAACTCAAAACTTATGTTTAAACGTGGACTTACCCAAGTATTGATTTCTTCAATTTCTTCAAACCATTCTTGTTCCTGAATAAATCCGGTTAATTCAATTGCATCTGGATTATAAATATAGTATTTTCTACTCCATGACGTTGATAAAAAAGTAGTTTTTTCGCCATTTCTTTGGTGCGATTTTCTGGAGATAGGATTTCAAATACTACCTGGGGAATAATATTATTTTCTTCCCATTGTTTGTAAGAACATCGTCTACCTTTTGGTCTACCAAATATGACCATGACATCAGGTGCTTGACGAGTTTTTACACTTCCCTCGACAGGATACCAAAGTAAATCACCTGCTATGAATACATCATTTTCGGAAGCAAATAATATTTCTAAATTTTCTTTGATTTTAACTATCCATTCATAGTGTTCTGTATTATCAGCCATTGGGTTTCCATCACTATCAGGGTAGATGATTTCTGGGTTGGTTTTTGGTGTGAGTTGTTGTACCATATCTATATCTCCAATGTTTGGAAGTGGCACTGATTAACCTCTTAATAATATATTAGTAAACACATATTTTATACAGGGTTATCCCTCTTCTGTCACTTTCCGGAATAAGCAAGTAGTAAAGAAGCTAAATCATCCAGAAGTATAACAGGGTTTAAATTGATTCATTGCGGCAATTAAATGATTGAATCCCAGTAACAAATGTGAATTATGGAAAATACTTAACCAGGGATAAATTAGCCAAAATAGTAAAAGTGGTTGGATAATGAGACGCAGATTATTTAAAGTATTCTTCCATCCAGATTCATGGTTCCATTGTGGATGATTAGAAAAATCCACATCACTATTTTCTTTTGCCTTAGTCTCAAGTTGACCAGATTGATTTAAGCCTAAGAAGACTGGAGAATTTAAGCTAATCATAGTATAAACACTAAAAATAATCTCCCACCATCTCTCAATATGTTGGAAATTAGTGAAACGGTAATCTGTCCAGCCTAGTTCCTGTTTACACTGTCGAAACCCATATTCAACCCAAGTTCTTAATCCATATAAGTCACCTAAAGTCTTGTTCAAATTCCCTTGAAGATTTGTCATGACGAAAGAAGTAGAATTATCTGGCATGGTTTCTGGGTCAGTAGTTATTTCCCAGTAAGTTATGGTTCTTTTTTTACCATAAATTATTTCTCGGATATATCTAGCCTCTGATTTTTGATTGCTAAATGTTCTCTCAAATTTACACCACTTATTCGCCCTAAAGCTTTGTCCTGCGGGTAACCAGACTCCATGATTACTTCTAATTGCTACCACATAGGCTAAGTTATATTCATCCAATTTTCTAATAAATTGGCTACTTTCACCATATAAACTATCTGCCAGTACCAGTTCGATATTAAAACCCTCTTCAATTAACTCTGTAATTATTTCTGACGATAACTCTATTTTAGTTTTATATTTATCTCCTTCTTTTAGCGTCCCTTTTGGTTTGAATACTTTTACACTTAATGGAAAAGTTATATTAGAGTAAACTCCATAAGCATTGACTGAAACTATTCCATTATCAACTTTTCCTACACTTCCTAAATATTGTCTCGCTACATAATCAGTCTTTTTACCTTTTTTTCTATCTCCGGTTTCATCTATTACTACTGTAATCGCCTGACCCTTCAATGCTTGCTTAACTTTATTTAATCTTCGTTGTTTTAATTCATCTTCTCAATGCAATTTACAGAGAATATAAATAATTATGCTATCAGTTGAAGAATTAATTCAAGAAGCCTTGTCTTTACCCAGTTCTAGCAGAGTATTTTTAGTAGAAAAACTGATTGAAAGTCTAGAATCTGATATTGATGAAAATATCCAAAACGTTTGGAACACAGAAGCTAAAAAACGCCGGGATGAGATACGTAATCATACCGTTGAGCCAATTTCTGGAGAAATAGCTTTAGCTCAAATCAGACAAATTTTAGAAAAATGAAAAATGAAATATAACTTCCATCCGGCTGCATTAATAGAATACTCAGAAGCAGTCCAATTTTATGCAGAAAATGAAATTGAAATAGCACAAAATTTTATCAATGCTGTTGAAGATACCATTTTCCGAATTATTGAATCACCTAAACGCTATCCAGTTACCGATGAAGATATTCGTCGGTGTTTAGTGCGTAAATTTCCCTATGGAATACTCTATACGATAGAAGATGAATACATTTTAATTTTAGCAGTTATGCACTGTAGTCGCAAACCAAAATATTGGCAAGATCGGATTTAGTGGCAACTATCACATAAAAGTTAGCATAGCGGGACTTAAACATTTTTAAGGAAGAAATAAGCCTCAAAACCTTGCAGGGTATAGGAAATACATTAAATGCCCAAAAATGCCACCAAACCCAGATATACCAACAAACCAATCAAAACGATGTAAAATCCCTTTGGGATATACGTTTGAGGTTATTTTATCGGTGTTTTTTGCCTAAGTCCCAATAGGTATAATCTTGAGTAGAAGTTTCTATGATTTTTATACTATCCTGTAATTTTTATCCCTGCTCTAAATTCCCGCAGTGCTTGAGCATGATTTTCTATATTAATACAACCTATTAATAAAGCTATATCTAAATTAGGTAAAAGTTGTGATTTAGTAACAGATTCATATCCCTCTTTTCCTAAACTATAAAACAATAGTTCATCATTAATCCAAAACCAAACTTCAGGAATTTGCAAGCGTTTATATGCTTCCAGTTTATCAATTCCTCCACTACTAACAACTACCTCAATCACTAAATCAGGGCGTTTTCTGTTGGCTCCCAATTCATAAGATTTATCACCTTCTTTTTTGACTTTTTTAGATTCACTCTCTAGAGTAACAGAACCTGTCGGAGTAAAATCTAATTCCAAAAATTCCAAATAAATTTCTAGTAAAGCCCCGATACGTTCTTTGATAGTTTCGTGTTTTTTCCCTGGCATTTTCCGAATTTCCAAGATTCCATCTAAAAAGGACAACCTTAAGCCTGGACGCTCAATTAGCTGTTCAACAGCTTTAAATTCTCTCCAGGTGAGGTCGCTAATTAAAATAGGTTCTGCTTCTCGTTCAATGAGTGTAGTTATCATAATATAAACCCAAATTTAGAGATTGAATTTATTGTATCTTAAATTCCCCATCTACGAGTACGGGCAATTCATGAATTGCCTCTACGCTAAATTAAGCTTTTTAACCCACGTTTGTGTAGCCGTGTATCCCTTACGGAAGTCGGAGGTATCTTTCTAACCGCCGGGCTTGGTAGCTTTAAATTTATAGCTTAAAATAAAGTTACCAAAGCTAGAGTTGACTTGATTAGGAGGTTCTATGATGACTTTACAAGAAATTATTAACTCTATTGAAAGTTTGCCTACAGAAGAACGGGACTATTTGTTTGATTTTCTTCGTCAAAAAAAGGAGGAATCTAAAGGAGATAATTTCTGGGAGGGATTACAAAAATTTAGAAAGGTAATTGAAACCGAGGGAATTATCTTTACTGATGATGATTTCGCTGATTTACGAGATAGAAGTGTGGGAAGAGAAATTGATCTATGAGTTTAAAATACTTACTTGATACTAATATTCTCTCAGAACCAGCACGTCCTATTCCTAATGCTAATGTTTTGCACAAGCTAGATATTCATAAATCAGAAATTGTCATGTCTAGTGTTGTTGCTCATGAAATTTTACATGGTTGCTTGCGTTTACCAGAATCTAAGCGGCGAGAGTCTCTTTGGAATTATATTCATGAATCGGTATTAAATTTACCAGTCCTTGATTATGATTTAAAAGCGGCGCAATGCCACGCTCAAGAAAGGTCTAGATTATCTAAAATAGGCAAAACACCTGCTTTTGTAGATGGTCAAATTGCAAGTATTGCTTACTGCAATAATTTGATTTTAGTAACTAATAATGTTTCTGATTTTAAGTCTTTTAATGATTTAAAAGTTGAAAACTGGTTTGTTAATAGCAATGGATTTATCTAATACCAGATATAGCGGTTCTCAGATGAAATAGAATCAAGGGCGGGGAAACCCCTACATTGAGCCATAAATAACAAAAAATGTAGAGACGTTTTTTGCATCATCTCTACATTTTTGCATTTGGATCAACAATAGATTTAGGGCGCGAGGGCGTTACCGCGAATTAAGCTACCAATGGTTTTGGCAGTGATTTTTAGTTGGGTGATGGGGTTGGCGGGAACGACGGTTTTATACAGATAGCTATCGAATGTTAGTTTCTGTACATCCAAATCATCACACATTTCTACAAATGCTTCACGGGTAGCATCGGAGCGATAGAATACACTTTGTAGAATATCTAATACTTTGTAGGTGAGACCGTATTTCTTATCCCAACGCTTGAGGTAAACTTTGAGGTCGCCTTCTGTGGGAATTCTCGCACCACCGTTGGCTGCTTCGACAATGGCTTCGGCGCACATCCTTCCAGATTTAGCTGCGAAGTAAATACCTTCTCCAGAGGATTTGGTAACATAACCTGCTGCATCTCCTACCAAAGCGATGCGTCCAACAACGCGACGAGGACGGGGATGTTCAGGGATGGGGTGGGCTTCTATTTTGATGATTTCACCACCGGCTAGTTTTTCGGAAGCACGGGCGCGAATACCAGCTTGGAATTGTTTGATTTTGGCTTTGTTGACGTGCATTGTGCCGGTGCCGACGGCTACGTGGTCATATTTGGGGAATACCCAAGCGTAGAAGTCGGTGGAAACGTCATCGCCAACATACATTTCGGCGAGGTCGTTGTAGTAATCCATTTTGTCTTGGGGGAGACGAATGCGTTCTTGGAATGCGATCGCATAATTGTAATCCCCAGCATCCATTTCCTTAGCTATCCGGGAGTTAGCCCCATCAGCCCCAATCACTAAATCTACCTTTAGGGTTTTGGCAATTCCCTGAGTTCCAGTCTCAGTATGGTCTACATAATGAATGGTATAGGGGTCGGTGTTATTTGTGGGAATATCAAGTTTATGAACTGTGGCATTAATTAAAATTGCGCCTAATTTGGCCGCGCGATCGCGCATGAAACCATCCAACACTTCGCGGCGGCACATTCCTATATATTCATCTTCATTTATCAGATTGATATCAACCTCACGATTCGAGGGTGAAATCATTTTCATCTTCCGCACTCGACGGTCGATAATCTCTGGTGGTAGGTCAAATTCGCTCACCATACACAGAGGAATGGCTCCCCCACATGGTTTGGCGTTATCGAGCTTGCGCTCAATTAAGTAAGTTTCAATTCCAGCTTTTGCCAGTGTCTCAGCGGCAGATGAACCAGCTGGGCCTGAACCAACAACCGCAACCCGTAGTGTCAAAGGTTTTCTCCCAATCTTCACATTTACCCAGAAAATCCTATCACGGACTTTTGCTTGTTTTGGCGCTTTCCCTTAAGGTTTTGAGATAAATGCAATATTCTTTAACATTTCGACACGAAAACTGAGGTTAAAAACGGTCATTAGGATTTATTACTAGATATTAGTCGATGGTAACTAGAAGAATTAACTATTTCATACACACCTGACAAAATATGCAAGTTTCTTTGTGGGATTCTTTTGCTAGAAAAGTTGGTGTTTCTGCAATTACTGGATATCAACAACATATTTCCCCTTATAAAGGCTTTGCGTGCGCCCACCGAGTCTTGTATGGTGGTGAATCTTGCTCTGGGTATATCAAGCGGGTAATTGCTCAGGAAGGGTTAAAAGCTGGATTTGTCAAGTCCCGTGTGAGATTTCAAAGTTGTCAGCAAGCAAATCTAATTCTCAAATCCCAAGCAGAGGAACTAGAACCACAAACAACAGATGAAGATCAGCAAAAAAAGAAACCTCAGCCGATCGCTCCCAAATCATCTTGTCAAAATAATTTTGATGTTGTGGATTTAGGAATTAATTGCGCTGAAATAAGTTGTGACTGTCCAGAAATGCTAAATCTGGCTCCTGATTGTAGTTCTCTAGAATGTGGTGCTACTGATTGCAGTGCGGTTGATTGTAGCGGTGCTGATTGTATTTTTCTCGATTGTGGTGGTTGTGGATGGTGAATTTTTCTAATCCAATCAATTCTGAATATGATATAAATATACAGTAATCCTACCCGTAAACCGTAGATTAGTTGCAGAGGTATAAAACCAGTGGGCATAGTAGTTGAGAATGTCTCTAAGCAATTTGGTAGTTTCCAAGCTGTTGATCAAGTGAGTTTAGAAATTAATAGTGGTTCGCTGGTTGCTTTACTCGGTCCATCTGGATCTGGTAAATCTACCCTGCTGCGATTAATTTCTGGTTTAGAAATGCCTGATAGCGGCAAAATCTTTCTGACAGGGAAGGATGCCACATATCAAAGTGTGCAAGAACGAAATATTGGCTTTGTGTTTCAGCACTATGCCCTATTTAAGCATTTGACCGTGCGACAAAATATTGCCTTTGGTTTAGAAATTCGCAAAACACCCCAAAAGAAGGTTAAGGGCAGAGTAGACCAGTTGTTAGAGTTAGTGCAATTATCTGGATTAGGCGATCGCTATCCTTCTCAACTTTCCGGTGGACAAAGGCAACGTGTGGCCTTAGCTAGAGCCTTGGCTGTAGAACCTAACGTATTATTACTAGATGAACCATTCGGGGCATTAGATGCTAAAGTTCGTAAAGACTTACGGGCTTGGTTGCGTCGTCTCCATGACGAAGTTCACGTTACCACCGTTTTCGTCACCCACGACCAAGAAGAAGCAATGGAAGTATCAGACGAAATCGTGGTGATGAATAAAGGCAAGGTAGAACAGGTAGGAACACCAGCAGAAATTTATGACCATCCCGCTTCAGCATTTGTCATGAGTTTTATTGGCCCAGTTAATGTTTTATCCAGCAGCTCGAAAATCTTTCAAGCCAGTGGCTTTAATTCAGCACACCCAGAAACGTTTTTACGTCCTCAAGATGTGATTGTGGAAAGAGTGGCTAACGGGACAACAGCACCTGCCACAGTTAGTCGTGTGATTCATTTAGGTTGGGAAATTCAAGTAGAGTTAAAATTAGATGATGGGCAAATTATGACAGCACATTTAACACGCGATCGATTTGATGAGTTAAAATTAGAATCACAAGAGCGCGTGTATGTCAAGTCCAAAGACGCTAAATCTTTCCCATTATATTATTCGATTTAGAAGCAAACTTAGCCTCAACCCCCTGCTGGTGTAAGGGGGTTAAACTTTCTTGGTTCATAGGTTTACAGGCGATTCAATAAAATTGATACCAAGAAAATTAGGTCTTTACGTACACAATCAGAAATTTAACGGCTAAAATTGGCTAAGTGTTAAATTTACTGATCCTTATAACCTATATGACATTTGATATTGTTGGTGCTGCCGTAGATTTTGTCACTGATACTACTAACCGAGTTATTTCCGCATTTATTAACCAAACACTAGTTAAAGAAAATAAAATTAACTTACCTGTAAGAATTCAAAAAGTTAGACAAGATCAGCGGGTAATACAAGCAGAAGTAGACTATTACAACCGTCGAGAAGCCAGAAAAAAAGAATTTTTGCAAATTCAACAAGTACCTCTTTCTACAGATATAGAAATTACATTCACAGCAGATGAAAAAGAAAAAAGGTTAATGCAATTAAAACGGGAAGAAATGGAGGATAGAGGTAAGTTAAGTTCATTGTATCTAAACTTGAGCCGAGAGACAACATCTAAAGCAATTGAACTTAAACAAAAAGAAATTCAGGGAATTTTCGACCAACAAAAGTGGCCTGGTGTCTTAAGTCGTGATGAAGCACAGCGGATTTTTGTAGATGAACAAAAAAAACCACGCCTACTGATTTTAATTCCACCACCTGATATTAGTGAAGATTTTCCTATATCTTTCCGTGATAGCCTCAAAAAAGAAATTCGCAATCAATTAAAATTATTTTTAGAAAAATATTACCCTCTTCACAGTGATTTCTGTCCCGTAGAATTTTACGGTAAATATTTTGAGCGGTCAATTTTTGATGCAGAAGTAAAACAATTAGAAACCATTTTATCCGCTGTACCAACGGCAATTATTTACACCGACATCACAGATCATGAAGTTTATTTCAATGTCAAATTTTGGGGACTACATGAACCAGTATCTTTATCTTTTGAACCTTGGAATTGGGAAGAAGTTAAAGGACAACTTGAAGAATCTGGCAGTGATGAAACTAAGAGTCTACGTGCAATTAGGCATACTATAGTTATTTTACACAAGCTATTGGCAGCATTTTTAGCAGATTGGTATTACTTGAATATTAACCCAAATTATGAACCTCAATTATTTAAATTAAGTGCGGACTTTCCTTCAGTTTGGACAAGTGAAATGCTGCAAAAACTAAGGTTGATCCTGCAAAAGTATAGAGAAGTGTATAATTATGAATTAAAACAACTAGCATTTGTACAAATAGAAAAACCAACCTTATGGAGTTGTGTAAATACTCTCTATGGACATTCAAATCATGTTTTTTCAATTGCTGTCAATCCTGATGGCAAAACATTTGCAAGTGGTAGTGCAGACAAAACCATTAAAATCTGGGATATCGAAAATAGTGAACTTCTTAACAGTTTAAATGGTCATTCAAACTATATTTCTTCAGTCGTTTTTTCTCCTGATGGAAAAATAATTGCTAGTGGTAGTTATGACAAAACATTTAAACTATGGTATTCCTTTAAAGGTAAAACTTTCATTGAGCATTCAGGTTGTGTAACTTCAGTTGCTTTTAGCTCCGATGGTAAAACCTTTGCATCTGCAAGTTTAGATAAAACTATTAAAATCTGGGATTTGAATACTGAAAAATTAATTTATACTCTCACTAATCATGAAAGTTATGTTAACTCTGTTGTTTTTACCCCAGATGGAAAAAAGTTAATTAGCTGTGATTGTGACAAAACTATCAAAATATGGAATATTAAAACAGGAGTAGAAATGATCAGCATGACTGATCATGCCGATGCGATTAATACTATAGCTATTAGTCCTGATGGTAAAATTTTCGCTACTGGTAGTCATGATCACACAATTAAACTTTGGTATTTGGCAACAGGAGAACTCATTCACACATTTTTGGGACATACAGATTCTGTAACTAGCGTTGCTTTCAGTCCTGATGGTAAAAGTTTAGCAAGTGGTAGTATTGATAAAACAATTAAGATTTGGTATCTGGAAACAAAAGAATTAATAAATACTCTGGCGGAACATTCATTAACCATTCATTGTTTGGCTTTTAGTGTTGACGGAAATACTATATTTAGTGGTAGTGCTGACAATACAATCAAGATGTGGCAACGTAATTAATAACCTTCTTAAAAAAGCGCGTTGACAAAACAGGTGATAAATCAATTATCACCTGCTGGCAGAAGGGAAAGGATTTCTAGAAACCTTGTCGATTCATCTTTTTAGTCAGCTACCTCAGCCCTAAAGAGATTGAGTTTTACTCTTACCGAGTAATTCTATACTTGAACAGTATGGATCATTCATCAAATTTTAAAAGCGGGCGATGGGACTTGAACCCACGACATTCTGCATGGGAAGCAGACATTCTACCACTGAATTACACCCGCAATCAATAATAATCACAGTTTTATGTCAATAAACATTATATCATAAACTTAGTAAAACCTAAAAAGCAGATTTTACTGATCTGGTCTGCCGACTGGGAGCTTTTATTCCTTAACGGGGAATAAAAATAATTTCCTTTGCTCATAGCCTATACTGGACTCTGAACAATGAACTTAACTCATGTGCTAGGAAAAATTGAGAAGGATAATGTAAACTTAATTCAAAGGCGGTTTAAAGCACCAAAGTCTCTGACTATACTAACTTCCTCACTATTCCATGCGCTTCATCCACCTGAAAAGCTTTCTTCATTTTGAGAAAGCTATCCTTTGTGAGTGCGAGCCACACGCCGAAATTGAAGCGGACTCGATTATACAAAATATATACCTGAGTATCCAGTATGTTCAATACAACTGAAATTATCATTAGTGCTTTTGTAAATCAAATTAGATCAGGCTACCAACGTACTTACGGTGGCTTAAAAACTGATTATCAAGATATTATCGCTTGGGCAGGTAATATGGCTTTAGAAAATATTGCCAATAGCGATGCCTTATATCACAATGTTGAACACTCAGTCCTCGTTACCCTAGTTGGACAAGAAATTTTGCGCGGTAAACACATCCGCGAAGGTGGTGTTTCCAGTGAAGACTGGTTACACGTAATCATTTCTTTATTGTGTCACGATATTGGCTATGTGAAAGGAGTTTGCCGTGAAGACAAAGAATCAGAAAGCCTATATGCTACCGGGCAGAATGGCAACATGGTTTCTCTCCCTTCAGGTGCTTCTGATGCTAGTCTTACACCCTATCATGTAGACCGAGCAAAACTATTTATTGATGAGCGATTTGGTGGACATTATTTAATAGATTCGGAAGCGATTAAACGCAATATTGAATTAACTCGTTTCCCAGTGCCTCACGCAGATGATCATCAAAATAGCAATCATTTTGCTGGATTAGTACGTGCTGCTGATTTAATTGGGCAATTAAGTGATCCGCGTTACTTGAAAAAAATCACAAGTTTGTTTTATGAATTTGAAGAAACGGGGATAAATAAAGCTTTAGGCTATCAAAATCCTGGAGATCTACGCAAAAACTACGCCAAATTTTATTGGCATGGTGTCTATCCTTATATCAAAGAAGGACTCCATTATCTATCTCTAACACAACAAGGAAAACAAGTTTTAGCCAATCTTTATTCCAATGTTTTTGTTGTCGAACATGAAAAACAAAATGAGGAATTCCGGTATTTAGCTGAACAGTTAAATGCTTAGATAGTCATTTAACTTATACTGAGCCTTGTCGTAAGTCCTACGGACAGGCTGCGCCAACGCGTAGCGTCCCGCAGGGAAGTATCGGTCACGATGAAGTCTAAAATTGTTTGATTTGTGATAAGAAATTATGAATTGGTGGCAGAGACTGAAAAAAAATCCTTTGGCGCGATTTGGGGCAACCTTGCTGTTAGTTTTCTATTTGGCAGTAGTTGGAGCTGATTTGATTGCACCTTATAACCCATATGAATCACAGCTAAATGGTTCTTTGCTGCCACCGACTCGTATTTACTGGGTTTCTCCGGCAGGTAAATTTATTGGTCCGCACATATATCCGACAACTCAAGGGGATACAAATTTAGAAACAGGGGAACGGAAACTAATTGTAGACTTCAAAAAGTCTTCACCATTGGGTTTGTTTGTCTCTGGATCAGAATATAGATTATTTCAACTCAGTTTGCCATTACCTCCCAAGTGGGATGAAGTCACCATTATCCCTGGTATTCCTCTGAATTGGCATTTGTTTGGCTCAACTGGTGAAGCAAAATTTAACCTTTTAGGTACTGACGACCAAGGACGAGATCAATTTAGTAGACTGCTTTATGGTGGACGTATTAGTTTATTTATTGGGATTTTTGGTATTATTATCACCTATCCTCTCGGTTTACTAATAGGTGGTATTTCTGGTTATTTTGGCGGTGTGATTGATAGTGTGATCATGCGTTTGGCAGAAGTGCTGATGACTTTTCCTAGTATTTATTTGTTGGCAGCATTATCAGGAGTGTTAAGTCCACAATTAACTAGTACACAGCGGTTTTTATTAATTGTAGTTATTACTTCTGTGATTAGTTGGGCCGGTTTAGCAAGGGTCATTCGTGGGCAGGTACTATCAATTAAAGAGCGAGAATTTGTACAAGCAGCACAGGCAATGGGTGGTAAGCCAATATATATTATTATGCGGCACGTTTTGCCCCAAACTGCAAGCTATATAGTTATTTCAGCTACTCTGACAATTCCTAGTTTTATTGGTGCTGAAGCTGTATTGAGTCTAATTGGTTTAGGAATTCAACAACCAGATCCTTCTTGGGGAAATATGCTTTCTTTGGCAAGTAATGCGTCTATTTTAGTTTTACAACCTTGGCTAATTTTGCCACCAGCAATCTTGATTATTCTGACTGTGTTAGCATTTAATTTACTAGGGGATGGGTTGCGCGATGCCCTTGATCCTCGCAGTTTGCAGAGATAAATTTGTCAAGAAAGATGAGATTTGGGAGTGGGTTAAGATGTTGTTAACCCACTTTTATTCTGAGTTAATGGTGTGTATTATTTTCTCACTGGTGTACCGCAGGGATAAGTAGCCGCTTGCGGTGAATTACTTTCACTTGCTGGCTTGTCTTTAGCCGCTAGGTAGTCTTTTTGTAATGTGCCTAACAATTCATCTCGTCTATCATACAAACGTTTCAGGGTACGAGGTTGACATTGATTGAGAACATAAGCTGTAACTAATGGCAGAGCGATCGTACTATCTGTATAACAAACAATGGTGCTAGGTAACTCATCTGGGTCAATCTTACCCCAGCTTACAGCTTCGGCTGGAGTTGCCCCTGACAAACCCCCTGTATCTGGTCTGGCATCGGTAAACTGGACAAAGAAATCATGTCCCCGTTCTTCTAGTCCTAGTACTTCATGAATTTGTGGTTGTGTTTGCAATAAAAAGTTTTTAGGACTGCCCCCACCGATAATTACAGCCGCACTTTTACCCTCTGTTTCCCGCGCACCATAAGCAATAGCCGCTGTTTCATTTACGTCAATGGCTGGATCTAATATCAACTTTGATCCTTCCAATGCTAATGCTGCTACATTCATGCCAATGGAACTGTCACCAGGAGAAGAAGTATAAATCGGTATGCCACATTCATAAGCTGTGGCTAATAAACAAGAATGTTCGACACCTAATTGCTTTTCTACTTCTCGCACATACTTACCCAGCAAATAATGGAATTCAGCTGTTCCCATGCGCTTTTGAAAAGGTTCTGCTTGCAGAATTTTGCGGATAAATGCGTCAGTTTCTAGTAGCACATCATAGCCAAAAATAATGTCATAGATTCTGATGGTACCTTCTTCGCGCAATTTGACATCATCTAAAAACGGACTACCCGCAAAGAGTTCAAAACCCAAACCGTAGTGCATATCATGGTAAAGATTTGCACCTGTGCTAATCATCCAGTCAATAAAACCATTGCGAATTAAGGGTGCAAGGGCAGAAACACCAAATCCGGCTGGTGTCATCGCGCCAGAAAGGCTGACCCCCACTGTAACCCCGTCTGTAAATACATCATGACTGAGTAGTTGACAAGCTTCTCGCAAGCGTGCTGAGTTGTAAGCGGTGAAGTAATTATTAATCAAATCAACCACTCCAATATCGGCTGGCATTGGGATGGGTGAGATTTTTTTACCTTGCTGTTTTGACATTGTGATTAACTCCGCTAGTAAATACGCTGAATATAATGTTATCTAGCTTTTAAGGAATTATTTCAATACTTTGTGGATACAAATTATCGGCATCTTGCCCAAAATATATAAAAAGTATCTGTTTCAGCAGGTTATGGTTTTGTAAAAACTCGTTAACTTTGATCACATTCAGAGGGAATAGGGAACGGGCAACAGGGAACAGAAAAAACTCATGTTTAAAAAGATGAGATTGAAATAAGGTATTTAATTATTTAACTGCTAAAGTTTGCAATTTTGTTAATACTGCTTGGGCATGACCTTTTGTTTTTACATTAGGCCAAGAGTAGGCTATGATTTTATCGGGTGAAATCAAAAAGGTTGAACGAGCAACACCCATATATTCTTTACCCATAAATTTTTTTAACCTCCAAGCACCATAGGCTTCTATTAATTGATGTTCTGGATCACTTAACAGGGTAATTGATAATTGGTGTTTGTCGATAAATTTGCAATGTGCTTTAGATGAATCTGGACTGACACCGATGATTTTAGCTCCTAAAGTGGTAAATTCTGGAGCTAAATCAGTGAAGTCTTTGGCTTCTGTGGTGCATCCTGGAGTGTCATCTTTGGGGTAAAAATAGAGGACTATCCACTCACTGAAGTCAGCTAGGGTAATTGGTTTTTCGTTTTGGTCTGGGGTGGTGAAGTCAGGTGCTGATTGTCCGGTTTGGGGAATGTCGTCCATGATTAGGATTTAGTGCGATAGAGGTGCTTTAGAATTATAACGGAAATTTCGACAATACATTAATGAAACGTCTTCTGATTGGAATTTAGACTAAGGTTCTCAGCTATACTGCAAACGGTTCATAGTTTAACTAAATATGGAACCCCTCTCCCTACGGTGTACACACATCTCTAGACAGGATGCTAAATGTTATCCGATCCCCCTAAATCCCCCTTAAAAAGGGGGACTTCCAAGAATTTAGCCACCTTTAAAAAGAGAGGCTTTGCACTTGTTCTTTGTATTATCAAAAAGTCAAATTTCTAGCCGTTTTGAGTATCATGGGTTCAATTCAAGTTAAGAGGATGTTTGAAAAGTGGTGATTGATGTATTAAAAACTTTAGATCCTCCTAAATCCTCCCCTTCGGCAAGCTCAGGGCATCGCTTAAAAAGGAGGACTTTGAGCAGGTTATTACCCCCTTTTTAAGAGGAATTAGGGGGGGATATAGATACAAGCGTAGACTTTTCAAATACCCTCTAAATGGGATATCACCATTAATGGTGGTATTGATTTAAGTAAAGCTTAAGAAAGGGTGTTGAGTCGTCGTCAATTTGTCTAAGCAATTGCAACTCAAAAAAACATTACAGATGGTAGGTAAATTGACTATGAAGAATAACTCCAACCCATGAAGTGAAGCTATCCTTTAGGAAATCGCCTATCTTTCCTAAAATATAAAATACCCTCAAGTAATCAAGGATTATACACAAAGGAACTCTTGATATAAAGTCCTACATAGTCCCCATCATTGCTCTCACCAACAATATAAATATTTTCTTCTTCCCAAGAACTAATACGATACATAAAAGCTTGATCAAACTTCTGTTCAAAAAATAGATTCATTTGATTTACTTGATTATATTTTTTGTTAATTTTATTAACATAATCATCGCAAAACCATTCATTAAAGTATTCGCGATCTTTATAAAAACCGTTGAATTTACCAATCTCTAGCATTCCTGATTTTTGCAAAACCTGCTCCATCGCTAACTCCTTACTGGTAGCTAGAGAATAAACAATTTGATGTGTATATGAATAACTATAATCGCCAGCAAAATCACCACTCATGGAAATATAACCTAAATCTTTAACGCATTTTTTAAGTTGTGTTTCTAAGTTAGAACTATCAAATCCTGAAACCTCCATTACTGATGTTTTAGCAATAGAAGAGCGAGAAATCACCTCTTGGGGAATATTTGTTTCTACATAAACCGTTGGTGCGATCGCCACCCAATTTTTATCTTTTGTCTGTCCAATTATAATCCCAGGATATTTATCCCAATAAGAATTTAAACCCAAAACATAAGCTTCTAGATTATCTAAATTATTAGAGATAACTTGCCATAATAACTCTATCCTATTTTCCCAAGCCTCAATTTGCTCTTGATTCAAAGAAAAATCATTAAAACACTTTGCATACTTTAGCCCTTCCAACCTTGTTATGCTCACATCAGCATCAGTTAATTTGAACCAATTTTTAGACAAACAAAGATTCAAGACATTAAAATCTCCTTGGGTATTTCTCTCCCATACAAAAGGATAAATAGAACTGCCATCTTCATGTCCTGGTAAACGAATATAGGGTAGTTGTTCTAGTAAAAGCTCTAAAGTTCCAATTGTCTGTTCAGTTTCAGGGTTCATGAATTTTTACTCCTATACTTAATTTAAACTTGCGATCGCTACTGCTCTGACAATTTGATTGCTATCTTCGGTAAGCTGTTGTTTAATTTCTGTTGGCGTGGCGGGATTGTCAGCCACTGCGTAACGTTCCAGCCAAGATGCTGAGTGCGCTCCCTGTCGCAAAATCTCAGCAGAAGTTAGAGGGTGCAACAAAGCCACCAAACGCACAAAAGGAACATCTGACTCTACATACTCCGATAATACTGTTGCTAAATCATCTGTTTGGGGGTTGTAGATCCGGCTCAAACCGCGTAGGGTAGGACTGGTTTGGGTTTGGCGTACAGTTGGGTTACTGACTAAATCTTCCAAAGAAGCACGCACCAAAGCCGGGGTGTGAGGATTTTTCGCTACAGCACGACGCACTTCTACTTTTTCATCCTGGGCAAGTTGTTCGAGTTGAACCGATGGTAAGTTAGGATTAGTTGCCACCGCAGCACGAATGGTTAAATCTTCATCTCGCGTCAAAGCTGCTAATGCACTTTCTGGAGTCCGAGAATTTGTTGCTACTTTCAGCCGCACTTCTACTTTTTCATCAGTTGACAAAAACTCTAAAACCTGAGCCGGCACATTCTCACTAGCAGCAACGGCTTCACGGACTGGTAAGGCTTCATCTTGGGCTAATTGTTGCCAATGTGCCTCGGTTAAGTTGGGAGGGCAGACTAAATCAACTAAAACATTACGCACATTTGAATTAGAATGCTGTATTAACTGAGTTAATAGTTCTGGTGTTAGATTCGGGTTATGAGCAAGAGAAATTAAGACAGATTCATCTGGTTCTGTAGCAATCAATCTTTCCACAAGTTCAGTAGGAAGATTATTTTTATAAACAATATACCGACGCACACTTGACCAAGGACTGCTGAGTAATACTCCCATTAAATTGATAGGAATATCCTGTCTCTGTGAGATAGTAGCATAAATTTGTTCGATATACTCTGAGGGGCTAATATC
This sequence comes from Anabaena sp. WFMT, assembly GCF_051781005.1. Classification (NCBI taxonomy): domain Bacteria; kingdom Bacillati; phylum Cyanobacteriota; class Cyanophyceae; order Nostocales; family Nostocaceae; genus Anabaena; species Anabaena sp. WFMT. Next base: position 25,762 of record NZ_JBPWOA010000038.1, read on the forward strand.
TTGACGGTTGATTAGCCTTTCTAAAATTTCAGGAGTTGTATTTGGATTTCCCGCAATTCCCCAAAGTACAGGAATATAACTATCATCAACCATTTTCTCTAATGCAGAAGTAGGAGTGTTACGATGATTTGCAACCTTCGATCTAATCCATGAATTTGTGTTTGTTGCTAGTTTTTCGAGGGTACTGGCAGGCATTTGAGAGCCATTTCTTAGCAAAAACTCGAACACTTCCTTTTGTGTTTGACTATCTTTTTTTAAAGTGTCCTCGACTACTGCTGCTAGAGCATTTCCTGGAGTTTTAGGATTGTGAGCATTAGCAATTTTCTTTTCTACTCCCAAAAATTCTAGAACTTCTACAGGTGTATTCTCATTTTCAGTTAGTCGCTTGCACACTCTTTTGCTCGAATCTTGAGCAAGTTGAGTTAATATTTCTACGGGAGTGTTTGCATTTCCTGCAACTTTTAGTCTAACTAAATCTGATTCATCGTGAGCTAATCGTTCTAAAATTTCTATACTTTGATTGCGAGTATTATGCACCAAATTCAAGCGCACGTCCAGATTCTCATCTTGAGTGAGATCCAAGAGAACACGAAGCGGTAAGTTACGATTCTGAGAGACAACTTGACGAATGGTGGCATCACTATCTTTTGCTAGTCGTTCAAGGATATGAATTGGAGTTTTGTTGCTACGGGCTGCGGAGAGTTTAGCTTTTTGATCTCCGGTTTCAAGAACTTGAGCTAAAGCATGGGGACTATTGGGACGAGAAGCAAGGAGTTGAGTTGCTTGTGAAGCTTCTTCTCTTTTTTGTAGTTCTAGTTGAATTTTATATTTATTTAAATGATCAAGATGAGGATTTTTTAAAACAGCTTCAGCGACTCCATATTTACCTTTATTTAAAGCCAGTTGTTTTAACAAAACAATAGGTGTATTTGGATTTTCAGCCACATCAATTAAGATGTAAGACAGTCCAGAAGAATTTTCCATTTGCTCAACAGCTTGCTCAAGAAGATGAACAGGTGCATTAGGATTTTCAACAATTTGCTGTAATCCGCCGACTCCTTGTTGAGCGATCTGTTCTAAAATTGCTACTGGTGTATTGGGATGTTTAGCAATTTGCTGTAATCCGCCGAATGCTTGTTGAGCGATCTGTTCTAAAATTGCTACTGGTGTATCGGGATGTTTAGCAATTTGCTGTAATCCGCCGAATGCTTGTTGAGCGATCTGTTTTAAAATTGCTACTGGTGTATCGGGATGTTTAGCAATAGCTTCCTGAATGTTTCTACAATCAGAAAAAAGTGCTTGCTGTAGGTATTCTTGTCGCTCTAGTTCAGGAACTGCCGAATTAAAACCAAGGGCTAATCGCAGTGAAGCATCTCCAGAATGGCGATTTAAACTATCCGGTTCTTTTCTATATTTTTGCCATAGTAATTCCCGTAAAGTTTCAGGTGTACTTGGATTTCCCAATAAGGCTGCAATGATTTCTTGATTAGATACATCCTTATTGTAAGACATATTGAGTAAATACAATAAACGATATAACAGTCTATGATTTGGTTCTAAATTATCATATCTAGATGATGTTCTTGGTGGACAATCTTTTCTTTCAACTGTAAACTTACCTTGCCATTGATCTGAAGATTCTTGATTTGCTATATTTTCTAGAGTTTCCTTTTCTTGGTTGTTTAGCGAAGTAATTAATTCATCCCATTCATTTAAAATAGGAGTTTGAAATGCCGGATCTTGTTGCAACCAAAATAAAATAAGTTCTGGTGATTGATGTCGGTCAATAAAGGCTTTGATTCGATTAATTAAGTTAGGAGTTACATCACGAGATATTTGTCTCAACATTTCTTCCATTGTGTTGAAAGAAGATGAGATTCTTGATAACAGTTCTAGTATTTCTATAGGTGTTTGCGGATTGCCAGCTACTCTTACCTTGATATAGTCTTCTGCGATAAATACTAATTGTCTTAAAAGAGAATTTCTGAATGATTGAGCCGTTTTCTGATTTAGAGCTACGGCTAACTGTATGCTGGCATTTGGATACTCTGCTAACCTTTCTAAAATCTCTACAGAAACTTGAGGATGTTTAGCAACATCAGCTAGTCTACCACTGCGATCGCCTAACCATTCTTCTACACTTTGAACTATGGGCGATTCTTTTTGCTTATCTAAAGCATAGATTATTAATGCTTCAATATCAATATTACAAAATTCAGCTAATATCCAAGTTGGTGTATTTATTTGTCTCAAAAATAAAGAAAGAAACGCACCATGATCGATTAAAAATAGAGGTGTTTGTGAAGCTTTTGGCGACTCATGAAAAATTCTTTCTAATATACTTGCAGGTAAATTGGAACGACTTTTAATCACTCTGTGTTGTGTCGCAAACAAACGATCTAAAATCTCTTCAGTAGTATTTTCATGCCGCGCCACCGCAGCTTGAATTTCCTGATCAGATGCTGCTAATACTGCCAAAATCTGGGCTGAAGTAACGGAATTTTTCGCCACAGCCAACCGAATTTTCAATACTTTATCCTCTGCCAAAACCAGCAGGGTTTCTTCAGGAGTTGAGGGATTTTTGGACACTGCTAAACGTATGCAATCCCAACGACTTTGTGCTAAATTTGCTAACTGTTCTGCATCTGTATCCCAATCACTCGCTATCTCATGCTGTTCTTGCACTCAGCGCACTAACTCCGGCGGACAACTGGGATTATATGACACAGAGAGACGAATAGCTAACTCAAAATCTCCCGCTAAGGATTCTAATAACGCCAACGGGGTTTGAGGATCTTCTGCGACTTGTAAACGTGGTTCTAGGCTGGGTTCTTTTGCTAACCGTTCCAGTAACTGGAGGTGATATCGTGGCGGTAAATAGGGATTACTGAGGGCTTGAATGAGATATTGGTTAGGAACCCACTCACTGAGGAAGCAGGGGGGAACAGGGGCGATTTTGAGTAGTTCGACTGCTAATTTGTCATTTTGCCCGATATAGCGCGATTTTAAGACTTCCTCAACGGCATTCTGCCCATCTTCACTGATTTCTCCTACCCAGTTGATGTGCAATTGTGCGGCTTCAGCAACGATCGCATGGGGGCTATGAACTAAGACTTCTAACAAGGGGCGTGGGGTTGGGGAATAACTGGCCACGGCTAGTTGTAAGGCGACGGATTGAGTATTAAGCTGTGTTGGGTCAGCTAAAAATGGTTTTAAATCTGAAATAGTGAGCGATCGCAACAATTCCATCATCCCACACAGGAATCTAATAGGATTCCTATATCTTAAATTTTTACTTGGCTTTTGGAATTGTTCAGAATTCTTTTCAGGGAAGTTTCTTTAACCAGTATGACAGCTTGATTAATCTCTAGCCACAAACGCTCTCTTTGGGCTGCTTCTGGCCAATCTTCTAAGACTTTCTCTACTGGTAGCAAAAATAAATTAACTCGATAAGTATTACCACCTTTTTGATATTTATAAGCGCCCAATTTCTCAGTGTTCACTTGACCAATAACTCCCGCTTCTTCCCAGGCTTCTTTTGCTGCTGAATCATGTGGACTCATTCCCTTGCAAACTCCTCCTTTGGGAATTACCCAATTTTGACGCTTACGTGTGGTGATCAATAAAACTTCAATTTTTCCATCTTTTATACGATATGGAATGACTCCTGATTGTTGCAAAATTTTGGTGTTTTTTTGGGCCATTCGAGTAGCTTCCTAATAAATCAACCTTTATATCTTAGTTATTGCGATCGCAATAGGGTTAAGTTGTCGCACCTGTAAATTGCACCATAATGCCTCCGGTCGCCGCAGCCATCATTTTGACAAAATCTGTCAATCCTCTCCCCCCTGCACCCTACCCTCCTGCGGCCTCTCAGGTCTAAAGTCACCCTTGTTTCCCGCTTATCGGCTATTCTTAGGACTAAAGCTGCGTGTCACACCAAACATCTATTTTATGGTGTGGTTCGGCAAGCTCACCAACCACGTCAGATATCAAATATCTGTTTATTTGCAGGATTTATGAAGTCTGACGCACCCTACAAAGCAATCCAGTTGCGTAAGTCCTGATTCTGATGAGTTTTGAGTCTGTAGTAATTCGTTTTTTCTGTTGTGAAGGTTAACAGCCATTTCCGTGCTATGGTATAGTCTTGGAAGCAAAAAAAAAGAAAAATTATCAATTTCTGAATTTTTAGCTCCCAACTACTTGACAAGTAGAAAAAAAAAGGCAACAATAATAAAGTTGCGAAAAGCAAGGGACTGTAGTTCAATTGGTTAGAGCACCGCCCTGTCACGGCGGAAGTTGCGGGTTCGAGCCCCGTCAGTCCCGTTAAAAAGTGGTAAGTTACAGATAAGGGGCGTATTGCAATACGCCCCTACTTGTTTTTTTGTGTGAAAGAGAGAATTAACTGTGAGTGTTAGAGTTCGTATTGCTCCAAGTCCAACTGGAAATTTACATATTGGTACAGCCAGAACTGCTGTATTCAATTATTTATTCGCCCGTCACCACGGCGGGAAGTTTATCCTGAGAATTGAAGATACAGATTTAGAGCGATCGCGCCCCGAATACACCGATAATATTCTCAGTGGACTACGCTGGCTGGGATTGAACTGGGATGAAGGTCCATTTTTTCAATCTCAACGCCTACATCTTTACAGAGAAGCGGTAGAAAAACTCCTAGAACAGGGATTAGCCTATCGTTGCTACACCACATCTGAAGAACTAGATGCGTTGCGAGAAGCACAAAAAGCTAGAAACGAAGCTCCCCGCTATGATAACCGTCACCGTAACCTTACCCCAGAACAACGGGCAGCTTTTGAAGCCGAAGGACGTTCCGCTGTAATTCGATTCAAAATCGACGACGGACGGGAAATAGTCTGGAATGACTTGGTACGGGGTCAAATGTCTTGGCGTGGTAGTGATTTGGGTGGTGATATGGTCATCGCTCGTGCTTCTGCTGAAGGGATTGGTCAACCACTGTATAACTTTGTCGTCGTTGTCGATGACATTGATATGCAAATTACTCATGTCATTCGCGGAGAAGACCACATAGCCAACACAGCTAAACAAATTCTGTTGTATGAAGCTTTAGGTGCAAAAATTCCTGAATTTGCCCATACACCACTAATTTTGAATCAAGAAGGACGCAAACTTTCCAAGCGGGATGGAGTGACTTCTATTTCTGACTTTGAGAAAATGGGTTTTACCGCTGAAGGTCTGGTCAATTATATGACCTTGCTGGGTTGGTCGGCTCCAGATTCAACCCAAGAAATTTTTACTTTGGAAGCAGCAGCTAAAGAATTTACCTTTGAGCGTGTTAATAAAGCCGGGGCTAAATTCGACTGGGATAAGTTGGATTGGTTGAATAGTCAATATGTCCATAATATACCAGTAGATAAACTCACAGATTTGCTCATACCTTTCTGGGAAACTGCTGGATATACATTTTCGGGTGGTAGAGAGCGTCCTTGGTTAGAGCAACTAGTAAGTTTAATTGCTGCTAGTCTAACTCGGTTGGTGGATGCTGTAGCCATGAGCAAAATGTTTTTTACCGATGCGGTAGAATTAACCGAAGAAGGTTCTGCTCAACTCCAGCAAGAAGGAGTCAAAGCTACACTGCAAAGTATTATCACAGCTTTGGAAAATCAATCAGAACTGTCAGCAGATAGCGCTCAAGAAATAATTAAACAAGTGGTGAAAGAGCAAAAAGTAAAAAAAGGCTTAGTTATGCGATCGCTCAGAGCCGCCTTAACAGGAGATGTACATGGACCTGACCTCATCCAATCATGGCTATTACTAAATCAGATCGGTTTAGATAAACCTCGGTTAAATCAAGCAATTAATTAGGTAATGGGTAATTGGTAATGGGTAATTGGGGAAGAATATTGATCTTTCCCCTTGCACCCTGCCCGCTGCCCCCTGCCTCCCTCATCCTCCTGGGAACTTGGTGTGTAAAATCTATGTCTTAAAAATTACTTAGAAATGAATGTAATGCAATGTCTAGAAAAGCGCTCAATATAAGAATCAAATTATCATTGATAATAGTTACGCTATTCATCACACCGATTATTGATAATATTGCTAATGCTCAAGAAGCGCCACCAATTTTTGGAGATATCACCATCAAACCCAAATTTTCACCCGATCCTTTGAAAGTGCGGGGGATGAGTGGTGGTTCAGTGAGGGCAAGCGAAGTGGGTGGGAAAGAAACCCCAACAGGCCCTTGTGCTGGATTTGTAGATAAAGCCGCAGATCATACACTGAAATTAATAAGTAAATTCGATTACCTAAAAGTGCAAGTAGAAAGTCCAGCGGACACCACCATGATTATTAAAGGCCCTGGTGGTGTTTGGTGCAATGATGATTTTCATGGTAAAAATCCCGGCATTGTGGGTGAGTGGTTGAAAGGAACTTACCAAATTTGGGTCGGTTCCTACGAAAAAGGGAAATATTTACCCTACACTTTAAAAATCACAGAAGTTAAGTAGGTCAAAGGTTTCACACGTTTTGAGGACACGGGAAGGATAGTGAAAGAAATCACCGTGTCTCGACAATCCTGCATTTGTATTAAAATGAGAATTAAGTTAACTTTAATTAAGATTTTTGATAAGCGTGACGGATCTGCCATAGGGACTTAATAGCCTTTTGGTCATCCCCAAACGGTGATCAGACATCCAATTAAACAAAATGGATTTATAAACATCCGTTACACAGCAGCGTTACCAATCCAGGAAAAATGAAAGATCGAAGTTGACAACTTGATACTTTTGAAACTGGGTATTTGGTGAATAAAGCTAATTAGTCGTATTGGCATCTAGAGGTAAATTAAAAGATGAAATTCTCTTGGAAAGTCGTAGCACTCTGGTCAGTGCTTGCTTTGGTAATTGGCTTTTTCTTCTGGCAAGGGGCTTTTGCAAACGTTCCTGCGGATACAAGTAAGAATGCGGCTAATACTCGCATGACTTATGGTCGCTTTCTCGAATACTTAGATGCAGACCGCGTGACCAATGTGGATCTTTACGACGGTGGTAGAACGGCGATTATCGAAGCTAATGACCAAGATATCGAAAACCGCATCCAACGTTGGCGGGTAGATTTACCTATTAATGCTCCTGAGTTAATTAACAAACTCAAAGAACACAAAGTCAGTTTTGACGCTCATCCTATGCGTAATGATGGCGCAATCTGGGGATTGTTGGGTAATCTTGTATTCCCAGTATTATTGATTACTGGTTTATTCTTTTTGTTCCGTCGCTCTAACAACCTCCCTGGTGGCCCTGGTCAAGCGATGAATTTCGGTAAATCCCGCGCTCGTTTCCAAATGGAAGCGAAAACTGGTGTAAAATTCGATGATGTCGCTGGGATTGAGGAAGCGAAAGAAGAACTGCAAGAAGTGGTGACTTTCCTCAAACAACCAGAAAGATTTACCGCTGTTGGCGCTCGGATTCCCAAGGGTGTACTGTTAATTGGACCTCCTGGTACTGGTAAAACTTTACTAGCAAAAGCGATCGCAGGTGAAGCGGGTGTACCATTCTTCTCAATCTCTGGTTCTGAGTTTGTAGAAATGTTTGTGGGTGTCGGTGCTTCCCGTGTCCGCGATTTGTTCAAGAAAGCTAAAGACAATGCTCCTTGTATCATCTTTATTGATGAAATCGACGCTGTAGGTCGTCAACGGGGTGCAGGTATCGGTGGTGGTAATGATGAAAGAGAACAAACTTTAAACCAGCTATTAACAGAAATGGATGGTTTTGAAGGTAATACTGGCATTATTATTATTGCTGCTACTAACCGTCCTGATGTTTTAGACTCTGCGTTGCTGCGTCCCGGTCGTTTTGACAGACAGGTAACTGTTGATGCACCCGACATTAAAGGACGTTTAGAAGTTCTAGAAGTCCATGCGCGGAACAAGAAATTAGATCCTAGTGTATCCTTGGAAGCGATCGCTCGTCGCACACCTGGATTCACCGGTGCAGATTTAGCTAACCTCCTCAACGAAGCAGCAATTCTCACCGCTAGAAGACGCAAAGAAGGCATTACCCTGCTAGAAATTGATGATGCAGTGGATAGGGTAGTTGCAGGTATGGAAGGCACTCCCTTGGTAGACAGCAAGAGTAAACGCTTGATTGCTTACCATGAAATCGGTCACGCTTTGGTGGGTACTTTGTTGAAAGACCACGATCCTGTACAAAAAGTTACCCTTATTCCTAGAGGACAAGCACAGGGTTTAACCTGGTTTATGCCTAACGAAGAACAAGGTTTAATTTCTCGTTCTCAACTCAAAGCTAGAATTACAGGTGCTTTGGGTGGACGTGCAGCTGAAGAAGTCATCTTTGGTGCTGCGGAAGTGACAACTGGTGCGGGTGGAGATTTGCAACAGTTATCAGGAATGGCACGACAAATGGTAACACGGTTTGGGATGTCTGATTTAGGACCCCTTTCACTGGAAAGCCAACAGGGAGAAGTGTTCCTTGGTCGTGACTGGACAACACGTTCTGAGTATTCTGATTCTATTGCGGCTCGTATTGATGCTCAAGTCAGAGCGATCGCAGAAGAGTGTTACGAAAACGCTAAAAAGATTATCCGTGAACATCGCAGTGTTACAGACCGTTTGGTTGATTTGTTGATTGAAAAAGAAACCATTGACGGTGAAGAGTTCCGTCAGATTGTGGCTGAGTACGCTGTTGTACCAGATAAGTCACAGTTTGTACCTCAACTGTAGGGTTTTTAGTTAGATTTAAAATTGATGGGGATGGTAAAAGCCGTCCCTATTTTTTTTGATTTGTTAAAAAAAACCGAAAATAGGAGCATGGAATTCATCAGAGAATTGTGGCTTTATCAAGGTTATAATTATAGAGAAATGGTAAAAATGAGATAAATATGATCCAAATTATTCTGGATTCAGAACAAGAAAAGTTATTGCAAGAACAATTAAAAACCGGTAAATATAGAACACCTAATGAAGTGATTACCGATGCTTTAAAAATTTTAGCCCAAAGGCAGCATCTCAATCAAGAAAGTCAAAGAATGACAATTCTTTCAGGAGAACCAGCACAAAAATTACTAGAAGAGAAAATAAAAATTGTGCAGGAAATAAAGAAGAATTATCAACCAGATCCGCACAGACATGGATTGGCTGAAGAATTTAGTCAATTATGTCAAAAAACCCAGGAATTGCACGCTGACAACCCTTTAACTGATGAAGAAATTGATGAGGAAATTGCAGCTTATCGGAGAGGAGAATGATAATTATTATAGATACTAATATTTTAGTATCTGCGGTAATTTCTGGAAGAAAACCAGAATCTGTTATTAATTGGATTATTAATCAACCTGATTATCAATGGGTAGTTTCAGAAGAGATTTTAGCAGAGTATCAGCAGGTATTAAATAGACGCAAATTTAAATTAACAGATATTCAGAAAGAAAAATGGTTAAATCTAATTCAAAATTCAACCCAACGGATTGATGTTTCTACCAAATTTGATTTTCCTAGAGATCAAAAAGATGCTAAGTTTATTGCTTGTGCGATTTCAGCTAATGCTGATTTTTTGATTACAGGTGATCGAGATTTTACAGAAATTCAAAATTTAGGGAATACTTTAATTATTTCCATTTCGCTTTTTGCCGAATTAGTAATGAGAGATTGCTGAATAGAATTAAAACCTTTTTATCGGTCAATTATTTTCATGCTATTGTCTAACAAATATTATTTATTAATGTACTGCTACTTATGATTGATTTTAATAACTACATTCAAGACTTACAAGAAAATATTAAACGCGGTGGAGAACGTAGTCATTATCCTAGTCTAAAAAGCCTAATTGAAGGTTTAATGATTGGTATTAATGCCAGAATTGAAGAAAAAGGCAATCAAGAAGGTATTCCTGACTTTACTATCAGAAAAAATGACCGAGTTTTGGGATATATAGAAGCCAAGGATATTAATGTTGATTTAAGTAAAACAGAAAAAACTGAACAACTAAAGCGTTATTTAGAATCAAATATTGGTTATAATTTGATTTTAACTAATTATCTAGAATTTCGTTGGTATGTAGACGGAGAATGTGAAAAAACTGCGAAATTAGCTGATTTAGAACAAGGTAAAATTATTCTGGTTGATGATTTACAACCAATTACAGAATTACTGCAATTATTTCTTGATCAAAAAGCCAAAGATATTAATAACTATTATGATTTAGCTAAAGAAATGGCAGCTTATACTAAAACTATTAGAAATGCAATTGAATCAGCTTTAGATATAGAAGAAAGCATCGACCAATTAAATCAATTAAAAGAAACATTTAAACAAATATTGATTCTTGATATAGATAATCAACGGTTTGCTGATATGTATGCTCAAACTATTGCTTATGGTTTATTTACTGCTAGAATTGGTCATGCACAAAACCCTGGACAATTTGCATTTAAACGAACAACAGCCAGTATTTATATTAGTGATAGAATCCCTTTTTTGAAAGGTTTATTCGATATAGTTATTGCCACTGATAGCATTAGTAAAATTCATAAGTCAATTGAAAATTTAGTAGAATTATTAAATACAGTTGACATGACCAATATTTTAGAAACCTTTGGACGAGAAACGCGCACAGAAGATCCAGTTATTCACTTTTATGAAACATTTTTAGCTGCTTATCAATCTTCATTAAGAAAAAGCAGAGGAGTTTATTATACTCCTGAACCTGTAGTAAATTTTATTGTCCGTTCTGTTAATGATATTTTAGATCAAGTTTTTGATTTGCAAGATGGTTTAGGAAATCGCAAAGTAACAATTCTTGATCCTGCAACAGGTACAGGAACATTTTTATATGCAGTTGTCAAACAAATTCGGGATAATGTCGCTAAATATGGTATTGACAAATGGAATACTTTTTTAAGAGATGCAAAACTTGTAAATCGTCTATTTGGATTTGAGTTATTAATGACTCCTTATACTATAGCGCATTTAAAATTAGGCTTATTATTAGGAGATTTAGGTTATAAATTTGCACCAGAAGAAAGATTAAAAATTTATTTAACTAATGCGCTGGAAGAAGGAATAAAACAAAGTGATTTAATTACTGGTATTACTCAAATTATTGCTGAAGAATCCAGTCAAGCGGGAAAAGTGAAAACAGAAATTCCGGTAATGGTAGTATTAGGAAATCCTCCTTATTCTGTTAGTTCCCAAAATGCAAGTAAACGCAAAAGAATCTTAAATCAAGATGAAAGATATTTAGCTGATGTTGAATATACGGGTTCAGTGTGGAATCGGATTTATAAAACTGGGAAAGCAGGTAAAACTATTACTGAGTTAACCCATATTGGGGAACTTTTAGAATTATATAAAGGTAGGGTAAGGTTAGAAAAAGAAAAGAATATCCAACCTTTAGATGATGATTATATTAAATTTATTCGTTTTGCTCAATATCAAATTCAAAAAACGCCTAAAGGTTATGGGGTTATTGGTTTTATTACTAATCATTCCTATCTCAATGGTTTAATTCATCGCGGAATGAGAGAGGAGTTATTAAAGTATTTTGATACTTTATATATTATGGATTTGCATGGTAATTCTCTATTGAAAGAAACTACACCAGATGGAAATGTTGATCAAAATGTTTTTGATATTCAACAAGGTGTATCTATTCTAATTGCTGTGCGGGAAAAAAGCGAACCTGATTATTTTTCTACTGCTTATAAATCCAGAGATGGAATTAAGGAAATGGCAAAGGTTTTATATTATGATTTGTGGGGAAGTCGTGAGGATAAATATAAATTTTTAGAATCTGCAAGTTTAAATAATGTTGATTGGATTGAGTTACAACCAACTGCACCAAATTACTTTTTTGCACCGAAAGATTTTGATTTAGCAACGGAATATAATCAAGGTTGGAGTGTTGCAGATATTTTTCCTGTTAATTCTACAGGAGTCGCAACTCATAGAGATAATTTTGTAACAGATTTTGATTTAAACATACTTCGTAAGCGAATAGAAGATTTTAGAGATTTAAGCATTCCAAATGAGCAAATTTTAATAAATTATCAAATTAAAGAAACTTCGGATTGGAAAATTCAGCCAAAAAGACAATTATTAGCTAGTGATAAGAATTGGCAAAATTATTTCACAATTTGTTTATACCGTCCTTTTGACTGGAAATATTATTATCACAATAGTAATTTAGTTAATCGTCCTAGACAAGAGGTTATGCGTTATGTTTTAAATAAAGAAAATCTATGTTTAATTACAGCTAGAGGAATTGAAATACCTAGAGTATATGATCAGATTTTCTGTACTAATCAAATTATATCTAATCACTCTTTATCTATTAAAGAAATTAACTATTTATTCCCTCTATATACCTACCCAGATACAGAGAATAAACAAACAAATCTTTTCATAGAAAGAACTCCTAACCTATCTCCAAAATTCTTAGAAACTATCAAAGATAAACTTGATAAAATACCAACACCAGAACAAATATTTCACTATGCTTATGCCATTTTCCACAGTCCTACCTATCGTACTAGATACGCTGAATTTTTGAAGATTGATTTTCCTCGTCTTCCCTTAACCAGTAATCAAAAACTCTTTAACTCATTAGCTACCAAAGGAGAAGAATTAGTTAATTTACATCTAATGAAATCTGAGACACTTGATAATTTAATTACAACCTATCAAGACATAGGAGATAATCAAGTTAGCGAAGTTAGTTATAGTTCAGAATTGCAAAGAGTTTATATAAATAAACAGAGTTATTTTACAGATATTTCTCAACACATCTGGGAATTTAAAATTGGTGGATATCAAGTATTAGACAAATGGTTAAAAGACAGAAAAAACGCCAACTGTGTATTATCTGAAGATGAAGTTATACAGTATCAAAAAATTGTTGTTGCTTTAACAGAAACCTTACGATTAATGCAAGAAATTGATGGTTTAATTCCGGGTTTTCCCATTGAGTAAATATTCACTATATCTCAAAATTGTAGGTTGAGTTAAGCGACAGCGCAACCCAACAAAGTCCTGAAGATGTTGGGTTTCCTTCTGTCAAACGCCATTCGCCACAAGCCGGGAAACCCGTCCAAGGCGATGGCTTCCCAACCTACATAAATCAAATTTATCTTTTAGTTTTTGGATAGTGGTTTTGCAATTTAAAATATTTGACTGACATTAATACTGATATCAGGAAAAGCTAAAATTGATAAAGCTTGATTATTCACTAACTTCTGTACATCTTGATAAACTCCCTGAAGAGGATTTCGATAAACTTCTATCACTTCCTGATTAACATCCACTAACCAAACTTCGGGAATATTGGCTTCTGCATACAAAGGAATTTTTATTTCTCGGTCATATATTATTGTTGTATCAGCAACTTCTATTAATAAAAATATATCTTCTGGTTGGGGGTGTGAATTTCTATAAAAATCTGCACGCGGCTTTAGTAATGCTATATCTGGTTGCGGTTCGGAAGTGTCATCTAATTCTATAGAATTCTGCGGTGCAAAAACTATTTGCTTTCCTAGAAGCTGAACCAGTAGATTAACTAATCTATTTACACAACCCGCGTGTTTTGTCCCAATAGGTGAAATATCAATCATTTCCCCCCGAATT
>NZ_JBPWOA010000039.1:0-1055 GCF_051781005.1 Anabaena sp. WFMT
TTAGAGAGCGTTACCACGAGGTAATACCTCCTCAGGGAATACAAATTGTTCGTGGGGTTGGTCTTGAGGAGCCATCCAAGCGCGGATACCCTCGTTCAGCAAAATATTTTTGGTATAGAAAGTTTCAAACTCTGGGTCTTCTGCTGCCCGTAATTCTTGGGAAACGAAGTCATAAGCCCGCAGGTTGAGTGCCAAGCCGACAATGCCTACGGATGCCATCCATAAGCCTGTGACTGGTACGAACAACATGAAGAAGTGCAACCAACGTTTGTTGGAGAAAGCAACACCGAAAATCTGTGACCAGAAACGGTTTGCTGTCACCATTGAGTAGGTTTCTTCGGCTTGGGTGGGGTTGAATCCAGGGAAGGTGTTGGAACCTTCGCCATCTTCAAACAGGGTGTTTTCTACTGTGGCTCCGTGAATTGCCGACAGTAATGCTCCACCTAAGATTCCGGCTACACCCATCATGTGGAAGGGGTTGAGTGTCCAGTTGTGGAACCCTTGCAGGAATAGTAAGAACCGGAAGATTGCGGCTACACCAAAGCTGGGTGCAAAGAACCAGCTTGATTGTCCTAAGGGGTACATCAAGAAAACGCTGACGAATACTGCAATTGGTCCTGAAAACGCAAGTGCGTTGTAAGGACGAATTCCTACTAGTCTGGCGATTTCAAATTGACGCAACATGAAGCCAATTAGACCGAAGGCTCCGTGTAAGGCAACAAATGGCCAGAGGCCACCTAGTTGAAACCAACGGGTTAAGTCGCCTTGGGCTTCTGGTCCCCAGAGTAACAACAGGGAGTGTCCCATGCTGTCTGCTGGTGTGGATACTGCTACGGTGAGGAAGTTAGCTCCTTCTAGGTAGGAGGATGCTAGTCCGTGGGTGTACCAGGAGGTGACGAAGGTTGTGCCGGTTAGCCAGCCGCCTAGTGCGAGGAAGGCGCAGGGGAATAATAATATTCCTGACCAACCTACGAATACGAAGCGATCGCGCTTTAACCAGTCGTCTAATACGTCAAACCACCCTCTACTCGGGGCGCGTCCAACTGCGATGGTCA
>NZ_JBPWOA010000040.1:0-24651 GCF_051781005.1 Anabaena sp. WFMT
AATTCTACTCGGTCATTTTCTGTTAAAATACCAGATTCAGCCATTTGATGATATTGCTGAACTGTAAATTGGTGTCTGACTAAACTTAGAGTCATTGTCACCTCCGCTTTAATTTGGTCTTTGAAAAAAACAAAAATACGAAATTAGATATTTCATATTGTATCTAAATATAGAAACTTTCGCAAAATACTATGAATAGCAAAAGCAAATTATTAACTATTGTCGCTATCACCCTCACAACTTCTGTTTTCACAGTGGGAATGGTGACTGCACAGACAAAATTAACCAGTCAATCAAAAGTAACTATTAATGGTATTGGTGCGGTAAAAGTAGGAATGAATCTTCCTGAAGCTGCTCTTCATGCTAAGTTATATGTATCCTACGCTGGAAATGATAGTTGTTACTATCTTCAAGGAGAAGGAGACCTCAAAGATATATCATTTATGGTGACAAAAGATGATGCTAAAAGTCGTCAGCAATATGTCACCAGTGATGTTATTGCTAGGGTGGATATAGATGATCCAAGAGTTGCTACAGTTTCAGGAGCAAAAATTGGTGATACTGAAGCAAGAATTAAATCTCTCTATCCTGGACAAATTAAAGTTACACCTCATAACTATGTCCAAAAGGGACATTACCTAACTTTAATACCCAAAGATAAGGCTGACCAAAATTATAGAGTTGTTTTTGAAACTGATGGTCAGCGGGTAACTAGGTATAGATCAGGTAAATTACCAGAAGTAGAATATGTCGAGGGATGTAGTTAATTTATAGCGTTTGTGAATTTTGTTTATTACTACTAATGTGTTATTAGACTTTTTTAAATTTGGCGAAGGGTCAGGAGTAAGAAATAAGAACAGGACTTATGCAACTGGCATATTGCTAAGGTGCGTCAGACTGCATATATCTCGTAAATAAACGGATTTTTGATATCTGACGTGGTTGGTGAGTTTGCCGAACCACACCCTACAATAGATTTTTGGTGTGACACGCAGCTTTAGTCCTAAAGAAAAATCTTTAACCTTTCCCCAAGCCAAATTATGAATTTAAAATCACAAAATGAGCCGAATTGAATTGTTTATTTGCTAATTTTTTATTCTGATACTTGGACTATAGATACTGGTTTTTTAGTTGTCGCTTGAAAAATGGGCAGTTCAATTACGAACTCTGTGCCTTTACCAATTTCAGAGTGACAGTATATCTTGCCATTATGTTTATTTGTCACTATTTGATAACTGATAGAAAGTCCTAGTCCCGTACCTTTGCCAACACTTTTGGTGGTAAAAAATGGATCGAACAGTCTTGATAGGACTTTTTCATCTATACCAAGTCCGTTATCGGTAATGCGAATGATAATCCAGTCTTGATTGAGCAGGGAAGTAGAAATGTGGATTTCGCTGGGGTTAGCAGCAATAAATTCGGAGGATTGCTTAATGTTTCGCTCTTCTAGGGCATCTATGGCATTAGAGAGCAAATTCATAAATACCTGATTCAACTGACCAGGATAACATTCTATCAAAGGCAATGTATCATACTCTTTGATGATGTGAATAATGTGGCTATCGGCTGAAGACTTCAAGCGGTTTTGTAAAATCATCAATGTACTGTCGATGCCTTCGTGAATATTTGCTGTTTTGAAGTCTGCTTCATCTAGGCGTGAAAAGTTCCGCAAAGAACTGACAATTTCACGAATGCGTTCAGTACCAACTTTCATGGATTGGAATAACTTAGGCAAATCCTCGAATATAAATTCGATTTCGGCTTTTTTTGAAAATTCTTGGATTTCTGGTGCGGAATAGGGGTGATGAAGTCGATAAAGTTCGACATAGCGGAGTAATTCTTGTGTGTATTGGTGGGCGTGTTCTAAGTTGCCGTGGATAAAATTAATGGGGTTATTGATTTCGTGGGCTACTCCTGCTACTAGTTGTCCCAAGCTGGCCATTTTTTCGGCGTGGATGATTTGCATTTGGGCTGTGCGTAGTTCATTGAGTGCTTGGGCGAGTTGATTGGCTTCTTCGCGGGTTTGACCGAGTAAATGAGATTGTTGGAACAAGTTGGCTTGACGCAAGGCTACGCTGAGTTGGGCTGCTACTTGGGTGACAAATTCCAGTTCTGATTCTTCCCAGTTGCGATTATGGGTGCATTGATGAATGCAAAATAATCCCCAAAGTTCATCTCCTTCCATTAGGGGAACGATGATCTGGGCTTTGACTTGGAATCGCTCGATTATTTCTAGATGTGGTACTTTTGAGCCGACACTAGTGACATCAGAAATTACTTGTACTTGCCCTTGACGATATTGTGGAGCGTACTGGTTGCCGAAGCAATAGTCTTGGACTTTGACTGCGAGGGCGGAATTGAAGTTGTTTACAACATCTTCGGCGATAAATTCGCCACTGCAAAAACCGACATTTGGGTCAAAGTGAAAGATGCCAACTCGATCTGCTACGAGCGATCGCCTGACTTCCTGTACTGTACTATTCAATATGGTCTCTAAATCTAAGGATTCCCGAATTTTGACGACTAAATCAAATAAAATTCGTCGCTGTTCTGCTGATTGTTGCATCTCATCAGCACGGGTTTGGATTTGTGTTACCATTTGCGAACTTTGCAGTGCTACTCCCAGTTGGCTGGCTACTTGACCCAAAAATTCCACTTCTACATTTTCCCATTGACGCGGTGCAGAATGTTGATAAGCAGCCAGCAGTCCCCACAGGTTGCGTCCGACAAAAATGGGAGTTAAGGCGTAGGCGCGAATTTTGAATTGCTCTAAAATATCTAGGTGACAGCGTGAGTGTCCAGCTTGATAGATGTCGTTAACGGCATAATTTTCGTTGTTGCGATAGCGGCCACCTTTGGTTTCTTGCAGGTGGGTATCTTCCCAAACGAGGTTTTTGCCAAAGGGGTTGATGCTGTCCCACTGTGACTCAACCAGGCCAAAATTGCTGACGAATTTGCCACTCCAATCTTCGTTAAAGCGATAAACGCCAACTCTTTCAACACGTAACAGTTTACATACTTCTTGGCAAGTGGTGTTGAGAATTAAGTCAATATTGAGGGAGGAGCGAATTTTCCCGACTACTTCTGTGAGGGCGCGTTGGCGGGCGATCGCATCTTGGAGGGCAGAAGCTTGTTGTTTTGACTGTGTTAAATTCTCAGCTTGCTGGAGTGCGACACCCAACTGCGCTCCCACCTGTGCAAGAAACTCAACTTCGTAATTTGCCCATTGGCGTGGACTGGTGTGTTGATAGGCTGCTATTATTCCCCAGAGTTTTGGACCAATAAAAATAGGTGCTAAAACATAAGCTCGAATCTTGAATTGTTCTAAAATATCGACGTGACAGCGTGAGTGTCCAGCTTGGTAGATATCATTCACAGCAAAACTTTCGTTATTGCGATATCTGCCACCTTTTGTTTCTTGCAGGTGGGTATCTTCCCAAACGAGATTTTTGCCAAAAGGAATAATCCTATCCCAATGGGGCTGGAATATGCCAAAATGACTGATAAATTCACCACTCCAGTCTTCATTGAAGCGATAAACCGCTGCCCTTTCCAATTTCAGGAGTTTGCAAAGTTCCTGACAAGCGGTATCTAAAATAATTTTAGTATCTAAAGATGAGCGAATATTCCCCACAACTTCAGCTAAAGCTCGTTGTCTAGCGATCGCATCTTGCAGTTCTGTTGTCCGTTGTTGAGTTTGTGCTAAAATTTCCGTCTGCTGCATGGCGACACCGAGATGGCTGGCAGCTTGGGCTATAAATTCAACTTCGTTCAGATGCCATTGACGTGGTGCAGAATGTTGATAGGCAGCTAGTAAGCCCCACAGCTTTGCACCAATGAAAATAGGAGCGATCGCATAAGCCCGAATCTGAAACTGTTCTAATACCTCAATATGACAACGCGCATGGCCAGCTTCATAAATATCAGCCACAGAATAAGGCTCATTATTGCGGTATCTACCACCTTTAGTTTCTTGCAAATGCGAATCCTCCCACACTAAATCCTGACCAAAAGCAGCTAGTGTATTCCAGGGGGGTTCAGCAAAGCCCAAATTATTGATAAAACTACCACTCCAGTCAGGATTAAAGCGGTAAACTGCCACCCGTTCAATTTTCAATTGCCGACAAATATCTTGACAAGAAGTTGAACATAGAGATTCTAAATTGATAGTTGCACGAATCTTAGCCAGTATTCTCGCCAAGATTTTTTGATACTTAGCATTAAGTTTTAGCTGGTTTTGACACTCTTGTAAATCTGAGCAATTCGATGGTTCAGAATCGTTTGTAGTCATGGTTAAAGGAACATTAAATACCTATTCTCAGTTTTCCCTGTTTTGAACCAAAAATGCTAACAAACGATCTCTAAAATTTCTTTTTTTATCGCAACCTAGTAGGAGAATACGGATTAAATGAACCGCATTCGCGAAGCGTTCCGTAAGGAAAGACGCAAAGAGCGGGAAGTGAAGAAGAAAGGAAGAAGATGTGTAAGCATGACTGCTGACCGCTGACTCCTGCTGTACTTACCTTTCTACATCTTTCACTTCTTTGGGAACTCCCGCAGTTAATACTTCGTGTCCATTTGCGGTAACTAACACGTCATCTTCAATACGAATCCCAATCCCTACCCACCGGGGATCAATTTCTGGTTGATCTTCTGCGGGTTTGGTGTCGGGAACTATATAAAGTCCTGGTTCTATTGTGAGAACTTGTCCTGGTTGTAAAAGTTGGGGGTTTTCTCCATGTTGATATACACCAACATCATGAACATCTAAACCTAACCAATGGCTGGTGCGGTGCATATAAAATGGTTTATATTTTTCTTCTGCGATTAATTTGTCAATTTCACCTTTGAGTAAACCTAGTTCTACTAAACCTTCTGTGAGGACGCGGACGGCGGTATTATGGGGTGCGTTGAAGGCGTTTCCTGGTTGTACTTGTGCGATCGCTTGTTTTTGTGATTCTAGTACAATTTCATATAATGCTTTTTGTTCTGCTGTAAATTTTCCCCCTACTGGAAATGTCCGCGTAATATCAGAGTTGTAGTAGTTATAGGCGCAACCTGCATCAATTAGCAGCAGTTCGTTTTCTTGCATTTGGCAATTATTTTCAATGTAATGCAGCACGCAAGCATTCTTTCCAGCTGCGACAATGGAAGGATAAGCAGGCCCCATTCCACCCCGCAACCGGAAAATACGTTCCATCTCTGCTTGGATTTCGTATTCATAACGTCCAGGTGCGGTAATTTCTAAGGCGTGGTTGTGCGCTTCTACTGCAATATCTGCCGCTTTTCGCATCATGTCTAATTCTGCTTCGCTTTTATGTAATCTCATGCCATGCAAGACAGTAATGGTATCTTGAATAGCAATTGGCCCTGTTCCTCGCTTGGGATAAGTCTGCAGGAGATTTTGATAATGTTTGAGAATTCTGTCATTGAAATTGCGATCGCGTCCTAGGTGATAATAAATGCGATCGCTCTTTTCTAAATATTGAGGTAACTTCTCATCTAACTCCGCAATCGGGTAAGCTGCATCTGCACCATAAAATTCCTTCGCTGCATCTACCCCACAGCGATAACCACTCCAAACTTCCTTTTCCCTATCCTTGGGTTGAACAAACAGCACAAACCGATGTTCTGCGTGATGAGGTGCTAACACCGCTACAGCTTGAGCCTCATTAAACCCAGTCAAGTAAAAGAAATCACTATCTTGGCGGAAATTATACTCAACATCGTTGTGCATCACCGCAGTTGGCGCACTCCTAAAAATAGCTGTACCAGCACCGATTTTCGCCATTAACTGCTCACGACGTTGCCGATATTCTGTTTGCATAACTAATTTACTGTTGAATTTATAGTAGTGTTTTTTACTTAAGTAACTAGAAGTATCTCTATTAATAGTTACTAATCTTAGAGGTTGTTTGAAAAGTTTTAGCTGGTGATTTTAGACACTGGCTAACCCCTTAACAAGCAGGGAACTAGAGTCAAAGTCCTCCTTAAAAAGGAGGATTTAGGAGGATCTAAAATTTTTAATACATCAGCGACCACTTTGAAAACATCCTCTTCGTTATTTTAGCCAATTTTTACTTTATCTCATTTTTTGGTGTCACTCACAAATATAGTCATCATCTTTGATTTGTTTGTAACTCCTTGAAAATTGCGATCAAGATGATTGTCAAAAAACCAGGATTTTATGATTAAACAATGACATTGATAAACAATATCAAAAATCTATTTTGATTATTAAGACATTATTTTTGTTTTTGATAAAAGCAATTTCCAAACAGTAGAGATATATCTTCAAATAATGACATTGTCTAAAAAGAATCAGCCGAATGTTTATTATTTACAGAATC
Organism: Anabaena sp. WFMT; assembly: GCF_051781005.1. Taxonomy (NCBI): domain Bacteria; kingdom Bacillati; phylum Cyanobacteriota; class Cyanophyceae; order Nostocales; family Nostocaceae; genus Anabaena; species Anabaena sp. WFMT. Next base: position 6,351 of record NZ_JBPWOA010000040.1, read on the forward strand.
TTTATTTTAAAGGAATTAAAACTTTATATTAATTACCCATAAAAACACACCATGTTTCAAGCAGCAACTCGCTCAGGATTATATTCAAAAGAACTAGCAGTATCAGGATTACAATCTCTCGAAAAATCACAAGTTTTGACAACATCTCTTGATACGCAACTTCCTAATAGTTCTGCACCTCAATCACAAGAAGATCCAGTATTTCCTTTCCCACTTGATTCATTACCCTCAATTCCAGTAGGTAGCGTCAATCCCAACCCTAATCCTTACCTAACTAGCGCCGCAATTGTTCCTGATTTTAATGGTGATGGTAAAACAGATAAATTGTGGGTGAATGTGCAAACAGGTGAAATTTTAGTTCGCCTGATGGATGGTACAAGAGTCGTAGAACAGGCTTCTTTAGGTCAATATGACTTAACCACCTGGAGTTATGAAACTGCTGATTTTAACAGCGATAATAAGACCGACTTCTTGCTACGCAACCAACAAACAGGTGAGAATGTTGTTGTGCTAATGGATGGCGCAAGAGTTTCTAGTTTCCTGAACTTAGATAGAGTAGATCCAGGTTGGTCTGCGAACATTGGCGATTTCAATGGCGATCGCAAAACCGACATCTTCTGGCATAATGCTCAAACAGGTGAAAATGCCATTTGGCAAATGGATGGAACCACAGTAGTTAGTGCCACCGTTCTCGAAACCACAGACCCAGCTTTGACTGCAACCATTGTCGATTTCGACGGTAATGGCAAGAGTGACATCTTCTGGCGCAACAACACCACTGGTGATAATATCGCTTGGTTCATGGATGGTAGCCAAGCCACCCCATATAACTTGCAATCACAGGATGCATCCTGGACAACTAGCCTAGGCGATTTTAACGGCGACTTCAAGACAGACATCTTATGGCGCAACTCGCAAACAGGTGAAAACAAGATTTGGACAATGAATGGTATCTTCGTTACCGAAGGCGTTGTCAACACACTTGGCGCAGAGTGGACATCCAGCATTGGTGATTTCAACGGCGATGGCAAAACCGACATCTTCTGGCACAATGCCGCCACAGGTGCAAACACAGCTTGGTTGATGGATGGTACACAAGTGAGTTCTGAAGCCTTCCTACCCAGCAATAGCGTAGGTTTGACATCATCCCTTGGCGATTTCAACGGTGATGGCAAAACCGACATTTACTGGAGAGATCAACAAACAAGTGCAGACACCATCTGGACTATGAATGGTACTCTAGCAACTGAAGCCCCTGTCACTGAAGCAGATAAACTGACTCCAGAGTGGTATACAGCTTAAATTGGTAATGGGTAATAGGTAATTGGTGATTGGGAAAATATATCTATTAATTATCAGTTTACCAAGACTTATAGCGATCGCACTTTTGATATGACAGAGTGCGATCGCTTTTTGGTAGGAGCAAAAATACTGCTATCAATTTAAACTCAAACACTTTAGCCTCCAAGAGGCTACGGTGTACACGTATCCTTACCCAGAGGGAGTTTTCAAGCATGAGAAAAAACTTAACGGGACTTAAACCTTTTCCTCGTTCCCAGTCTCCGACTGGGAATGCATTCTTTGAGTCTCTGACTCAATGCCAGATTGGAGGCAGAGCCTCAATGAGCAGCATTCCCATGCTCTGCATGGGAACGAGATAAATCGCCAGAGCTTATTTTGGGTAATCAGATCACTTGTGTGTACACCGTAGCCTCGCTTGCGAGGGGCTAGGGGTGGGGTGTTATGGCTGTGGGAAAACAGTTTGATCTCAAATCAAGTCCAATGAACAAATCAAAAGAGGGTAAAACCTAGATTTGTAAACGACTTCCGAATATTTACAATACCGTTTCTTTATGAAGATGCACCCATAAGATTTACCTGTGGAACACAAGAAAATAAATTATCCAATCTTATTATTTAAGTATATACCCGTAGGCATGTAGGAATAATATTTATCAAAAAAATATATTAATTTAAGTTTTATTTAGTTCATATAAACCCAAAACATTTTTTACCTACAAAGATATTTAATGCCCGTCCTGATTAGGTTTGGGCATTTTATTTTGGCTAGTTCAAACTCATTGATTTAACCGCCAAATACGAGAAATTACGGTTTTGCTTATAAGTAAAATACATTACTATCTTATTTGTGCTTAAGCCTGTACGCATAAAGATTTGTAGGGGTTTAGCAATGCTAAATCCTAGTCTCAATGCAACAGGAAAATACATTCTGTTATAGGTGCAAAAATAATAAATATGTTGAACAACTATTCACTCAATCAAATCTATACCATTGTCTTCATTGATTCCTCTGTTTCCGACTACCAAACTCTACAGACGGGAGTTGTTGACGGAGTAGAAACGGTTATTCTTTCCCCAAATAGAGATGGAATTGTAGAAATTACCGAATTTTTACAATATCATCCCCAAATTACCGCTATTCACATCGTTTCACACGGTTCACCGGGATGTTTGTATTTAGGCAATAGTCAACTGAATTTAGACAACATCAGTAAATATGCGGCTTTATTGCAGCGTTGGCAAAGCCAGAGTATTTTACTCTATGGTTGTAGAGTCGCTGCGGGGGATGCAGGGGAAGAATTTATTCGCAAGTTGCATGAGATTACCAACGCAACCATTAGCGCATCAGCAACAAAAACGGGAAATGCAGCTTTAGGGGGAAATTGGGAGTTAGAAGTTAATATTCCCGTTACAGATAAAATAAACTGTCATTCTGACCAGAACGCAGTGGAGGGAAGAATCTCGACAGATACTGAAATCTTACGGCTCGCTCCACTCAGCATGACAACCCCTTTTCTTATTTTTCGTGCAGAAACCCTCAACACCTACCAGGGAGTATTTGCACCCACATTAGTCGGGGTGTGGGATCGTTTGAGCTATGCCAATGATGTGGCAGTTGTGGGTAACTACGCTTACGTAGTGGGGGATAGACTGGAGATAATTGATATTATTGATCCCAACAACCCAGTTTTTAAGGGTAATTACGATATTTCTTATGGTCGTAGTATACAAATAGTAGGCAACTACGCTTATGTGGCTGATGATAGTTCAGGACTGCAAATCATCAACATCAGCAACCCATCTGCACCCACCCTCGTCGGCAATTATAATACTTCTGGCAATGCTAATGATGTAGAAATAGTAGGCAACTACGCTTATGTGGCTTATGAGTATTCAGGACTGCAAATCATCAACATTAGCAACCCATCTGCACCCACCCTCATCGGCAATTATAATACTTCTGGCAATGCTAATGATGTAGAAATAGTAGGCAACTACGCTTATGTGGCTGATAATGGTTCAGGGCTGCAAATCATCAACATCAGCAACCTAGGCGCACCCACCCTTGTCGGCAATTATAATACTTCTGGCAATGCTAATGATGTAGAAATAGTAGGCAACTACGCTTATGTGGCTGATAATGGTTCAGGGCTGCAAATCATCAACATCAGCAACCTAGGCGCACCCACCCTTGTCGGCAATTATAATACTTCTGGCAATGCTAATGATGTAGAAATAGTAGGCAACTACGCTTATGTGGCTGATAATGGTTCAGGGCTGCAAATCATCAACATCAGCAACCTAGGCGCACCCACCCTTGTCGGCAATTATAATACTTCTGGCTATGCTTTTAATGTAGAAATAGTAGGCAACTACGCTTATGTGGCTTATGAGTATTCAGGACTGCAAATCATCAACATCAGCAACCCATCTGCACCCACCCTCATCGGCAATTATACTTCTGGCAGTGCTTTTAATGTAGAAATAGTAGGCAACTACGCTTATGTGGCTTATGAGTATTCAGGACTGCAAATCATCAACATCAGCAACCCATCTGCACCCACCCTCATCGGCAATTATAATACTTCTGGCTGGGCTTATGATGTGGAAATAGTAGGCAACTACGCTTATGTGGCTGATGAGGGTGGAGGATTGCAAATAATCAATATCAGCAACCCAGGCGCACCCACCCTCATCGGCAGTTATGATACTTCTGGCTCTGCTTGGGATGTGGAAATAGTAGGCAACTACGCTTATGTGGCTGATGGTTATTCAGGACTGCAAATCATCAACATCAGCAACCCATCTGCACCCACACTCATCGGCAATTATAATACTTCTGGCTATGCTTTTGATGTAGAAATAGTAGGCAACTACGCTTATGTGGCTGATGATAGTTCAGGACTGCAAATCATCAACATCAGCAACCCAGCCGCACCCACCCTCGTCGGCAATTATGATACTTCTTCTAGCTATGGCTATGCTTTTGATGTAGAAATAGTAGGCAACTACGCTTATGTGGCTGCTGGGGGTTCAGGACTCTCTATCATCAACATCAGCAATCCAGCCACACCCACCCTCGTCGGCAATTATGATACTACAGGCTATGCTAGGGATGTGGAAATAGTAGGCAACTACGCTTATGTGGCTGATGGGGGTTCAGGACTCTCTATCATCAACATCAGCAACCCAGCCGCACCCACCCTCGTCGGCAATTATGATACTACAGGCTCTGCTTTAGATGTGAAAATAGTAGGCAACTACGCTTATGTGGCTGATGATGTAGGCGGCTTAAAGATTATTGATGTAACTGAATTTAATAACCAAAACCAAGCACCCGCTATCACCACTACCAGCACTGCTTTATCCTACATTGAAAACGCTACGACAGCCATTGATCCATCTATTACTGTCAGCGATGTAGATTCAACTAACCTAGCAAGTGCAACAGTCAGGATTAGTTCTGGTTTCGTTTCTGGTCAAGATATCCTCAGCTTCACCAATCAAAACGGAATTACAGGCAGTTACAACAGCACAACAGGGATTTTAACCTTAACAGGAACATCCACTGTTGCAAATTATCAAACCGCTTTACGTTCTGTTAGATATCGTAATTCCAGCGATAATCCTAATACAACTACTCGCACCATTCAATTTAGCGTTAATGACGGTGCTGCTACTAGCAATCTTCCCAGTCGCAATGTCACCATTACATCAGTTAACGATGCGCCTGTAGTCACTACAACTAGCACCGCTTTATCCTACATCGAAAATGCTACGACTGCTATTGACCCATCTATCAACGTCAGTGATTTAGATTCAGCTAACCTAGCCAGTGCCACTGTCAGCATTACTTCTGGTTTCGTTTCGGGTCAAGATATCCTCAGTTTCACCAATCAAAACGGAATTACAGGCAGTTACAACAGCACAACAGGAGTTTTAACTTTAACTGGTGCAGCTACAGTTGCTAATTACCGAACCGCATTGCGTACTATTACTTATACCAACACCAGTGATAATCCCACTACAACGACTCGCACGATTGGCTTTAGTGTCAATGATGGTGCAGCTACAAGCACTTTGCGTAGTCGCAATGTGACGATTACTGCTGTTAATGATGCTCCTACTGCTCTGACTCTGGATAATAGCAACGTTGCCGAAAATCAACCGACTGGTACTGTAGTTGGTAATTTCACTACCACCGACCCTGATACAGGTAATACCTTCACCTATAGTTTAGTATCAGGTACAGGTGACACAAATAACGCTTTATTTAGCATCGTTGATAATCAACTAAAAACGAATTCTGTTTTTGACTACGAATTTCAAAATAGCTACAACATTCGAGTTCGTACCACAGACCAAGGTGGTTTATCTTACGATAAACAGCTAACCATTGGTATTAACGATATCAATGAAAGCGATGTGAGATATTTCATCAACGGACTAGGTGGGCATATCTATTGGGGAGATAACACCACTGCCGGACTGAGTGTAGTGGGCAAATTTGCTACAGTATCGGGTACTAGCGGTGTAGATTCGGTCTATGTTCAGGCAGGTAGTAGCCTAGACTTCATCCTATTATTTGGTAGTGCAGACGTGCTTTACTTGACAGGTAATTTGGCTGACTATACTCAGTCTATTTCTGGTAGTGTATACACCTTGACCCGAAAAGCAAACACCTTACCCGCAGGTCAAACCGAAGTCATCAGATTCCTTGGATCTCATGATGTGGTGTATTTTGCCGATGGTCATGTCACTCTCCAAAGTGCTAGCTTATCTGACCCATTTACAGGGGTATTGCGTCAAATCGTAGCCAGTGACCTCGTTGCAGGAGGCACACCTCAGCCCTTTGAACTAACATACAACCCTAGTTCTCTCCGAATGTTTATTGAGGATGCTAATGGTGTTGATATACCTCAACTTACCACTCCAGGGGACACTGCTATCGTCTATGGTGGCGCAGGAGCAGATCGTGTATATGTCAAAGCTGGAACTAGCATGGACTTTACCAATGCAGGAGGTGGTAATGATGTAATTTACCTAACAGGCAAGTTGGCTGACTATACCCAGTCAATTAACCAAGGGAATGGAGATTATACCTTGACCCGAAAAGCAAGCTCCTTACCCGTCGGTCAAAACGAAGTAGTAAAATTTAACATAGGTGGTCAAAATGACCTGGTGTATTTTGCTGACGGTAATGTCACTATAAATGGGGATTTAGTGCAGCCCGGTACTGGCATGAGTTTGGTTGATCCAGTTACAGGCGTATTTCGTCAAATCGTAGCGACTGATCTGGTTGCAGGTGGTACACCCGGTTTAAACACTACTAACATCATCACAGGTACAGCCAACAGCGAAAACTTCACCACCACAGCCCAACAAGATATCATAGATGCTCAAGGTGGCAATGATAACATCACCAGCACCTTTGCTAACCTGCAACAAAACGACTCCCTCAACGGTAACACAGGTACAGATACCCTGATAATTACTGGGGGAACTGCGGAAGATATTATTTCCATTGATACCAATAACACCACCAATCAATTAGATATCCCTGGTACAACCATCATCGGATTTGAACAATTTGATTTAAGTGGATTTTCAGGTACAGTCAGCTTTGCCGCTACTACTGGTAATGATTGGGTTAAAGGTGGTGCAGGAGATGATGATTTAGATGGTGGAAGTGGTAATGATTATCTCAATGGTGGTGCAGGTGCAGATTTATTAATTGGTGGTGCTGGCAATGACACTTATGTGGTAGATAATCTTGGTGATTACATTGCTGAAGGTTTAAATCAAGGTATTGATACGGTTGAATCTTCCATCACTTGGACATTAAAAGCCAACTTAGAAAAGTTAACCTTAACCGGCACTGCTGCCATTAACGGTACAGGTAATACCTTAAATAATACCCTCACTGGTAACAGTGGTAATAATATCTTGAATGGTGGCAAAGGTGCAGATACCATGATTGGTGGTTTGGGCAATGATTCCTACTATGTGGATAATGTAGGAGATATCATCACCGAAGCTGCTAATGCAGGAACTGATACTGTTTTCACCACTGTTAGTTAAACTTTAGCCAACAACCTAGAAAACCTGACTTTACAAGGAACATCTGCGATTAATGGTACTGGGAATACCTTAAATAATGTCCTCACGGGTAATGCAGCAGCTAATATTCTCACAGGTGGTGCTGGTGTCGATACCCTGACTGGTAATGCAGGTGCAGATATTTTCATTGGTGGTCTTGGTAACGATAAACTCAATTTGGGTTTAAATGATGGTGCTGTAGATATCGTCAATTATGCTTTGAATGATGGTGCAGATACTATTACTCAGTTTGTGCGTGGTGTCGGTGGTGATCAAATCCAGTTTACAGGTATTGCTAATATTGATGTGTTGACATCAGGTAGTAATACTCTCCTACGCATTGGTGATGGCACAATTGGTAATACTGGTTTTGGCACTGGTCAGTTATTAGCTACTTTATCAGGTACGTCTGGTTTTATTGCTGCTGATGTGAATGTCAACCTGTTTGGTGCTAATTTCTTGTTCAGTTAATTAGTGGTTGATGATGTTGGTGGGTTGCGCTGTTGTTAACCCACCCTACTGTTAACCTCGCGCCAAGAGAGAAGGAAGTGTGTTGACATTGAGTTTTAGATATGTTATGCTGAATTCGATAAGGAAGAACTACTTTATAAAAAATAGAATAATTGAGAACTTAGCAAGATCACTTAACTATTGGTAGGCGATTTTCTAGTAAATGCGTAGGTTGGGTAAAGCCCTTGCGGGCATGGCTACACTTAAAGCGACAGTGCAACCCAACAAAAGTCCGTAAATGTTGGGTTTCCTAGCGTCAACCCAACCTACCTGATTTAATGTTTTTAGCTTAACTGAAACGACGTATCTTCGTTAGTCACCTTGAAAGGGCTACTCCTAGGAGTGAAACCCAACATCTACAAAATTTTCAAGTGTTGGGTTGAGAAACGAAACCTTAAATTTCTGCCCGATTTAGCTAGAACTTATAACTCAAAATCTGAATTTCAGTATTTTCCGGTAAAGCCTTAGAGTTAATCGCCACAGCATCACCATTACTGCGTCGCACATTGACACCAGGCATCAAAGCCAAAAAATCATCTACTGGTGTAATATCACAACTAGCGGCATCTGCGGCTTGGGTGCGGTAATGGGTAGGAATTACTAACTTTGGATTTAAGACCGCAACTGCCTGTTTTGCTTCTTCAGCATTATAAGCTTTAGCGCTACCACCTACAGGAACTAATGCCACATCGGGACGACCTGTGAGGATTTTTTGCTCAATGGAAATAGGTGCAGCTGCGCCCCCTAAATGTAAAATATTAATTCCCCCTTGGTTCCACTTCCAAGCGGTATTTTTACCGAATTGTCTGCCACCTTTGCGGTCATGATCCATAGAGATTCCCTGGAATTTAAGACCTTTAAATTCATAAACTCCCGCTTCATAAATCAGCTTAGGATTTCCTGGTAGTCCCTCCACCGCACCTTCATCTAACAGTTGACTGCTAATCAGCACTAAATCAGCTGCAACTTTGGGGAGACGATAACCATCTGTACAGCCGACAGTCCGAAAGGGATTAACGAGAATTTTTACACCCCCACCAGTGAACAGAAAGCAAGTATGACCCAACCACTGAACTGATACACCACTAGATTGGGCTGTAGCTGGAAGATTGGAACCTAAATTAGTTACTAATGCTGTCACCAAACCTGCCCCAGCATAGCCCATCAACTCTCGTCGTTTCATTTAATCACACTCTTGTCTGTAGTTGTTCCAGAAAATTCCGCAGTAAGTGCTTACCCGAAGAAGTCAGTACACTCTCTGGATGAAACTGGACTCCCTGAATGTGAGGATAGTTCCGGTGTTGTACTCCCATAATTGTGCCATCTTCCACCCAAGCGGTGATTTCCAATACTTCGGGGCAAGTTTCGCGGTCAATCACCAAACTATGATATCTGGTGGCGGTAATGGGATTTTCTAATCCTTGAAAAACCCCAACTCCAGTGTGAGATACTTGGGAGGTTTTGCCATGCATCAATTCTGGAGCAGAAACGATTTTACCACCGAATACCTGACCAATACTTTGATGTCCTAAACAAACACCCAAAATAGGGATACTATATCCTAGTTGTGCGATCGCATCTACAGAAATTCCTGCATCTTCTGGACGACCAGGCCCAGGGGAAATTACGATCGCATCGGGCTTTAAATCCCGAATTTCATCTACAGTTATTTTATCGTTGCGAAAAACTTTCAATTCAGCCGCTACGGGGAAATCTCTGGCTAGTTCCCCCAAATACTGCACCAAATTGTATGTAAAGCTATCGTAATTATCAATGACTATAATCACAATTTTTACCTAATTTCATATGAACTACCCTATCTTACTTCGTTGTAGCTTGCCTCCGCGAAGCAATAGATGGGGTTTCTACATCCCTTTAAAAGAATATTATCCATAATAATATTTCAGCATTTTAGAAGGCGTATTCGCCCAATTCAAAAATGCCATTCTCAAAGCTAGAGATACAAAACTAATCTAAAACGTGGTAACAATTAAAGCAACTAAAGGAGGCAGTAAAAGTGTCGCAGCTACCAACAAAGATACCAAAGCAGACACAAGCACAGCACCAGCAGCACAGTCTTTCGCAACTTTAGCCAAGTCATGGTAAGTTTGCTTAACTGTCAAGTCAACCAAAGACTCAATAGCTGTATTCAGTAACTCCAGTGTCAAAACTAAACCGCTAGTAATAGCAATTATGGCTATTTCTACAGATTGTAGATGCAAAAAAATGCTTAAACCTATAGCAAAAGCACAGACACTGAGATGGATACGAAAGTTGCGTTGAGTTTGAAAACTATAGCTGATTCCAGCCCAGGCATACTTAAAACTAACAAATAAATTAGAGGCTATCTGCCAGGAAAGTTCCCGTTCTTTGGACACAAGGGTTGATAAGCGGTTTGGTGTTGGGGGTGGCGAAATTTGTTGGGACATAGGCCGGACGATACCAATATTATAGGGTGGGAATCTTGGTTAATTTTAAGAGCTTAATTAACTTTGACGCAATTCTAAAGAATTAGTGACAATAATATTGTCAAAATCGCCACCAAGAGTGAAAATTTGAGCCACACCCACTAATTTAAGTCAATATTAATACTTATCCCATCCAGTAATATAACTTGTTGTTTTAACATTTGCATCAAACTTTCTTCATCTGGATGATCCCAGCCCAAAAGATGCAACAAACCATGAGCAGTTAACCAAGCTAATTCTGTGGTTAAACTATGCCCCTGTTGTTGCGCTTGGAGTTTTGCCGTATCTATAGATACAATTATATCACCTAAATACAAAGGTTGAGAAGCCAGCATTTCCTCACTTTGGGGTAAATCTGCCTCTAAGGAAGCAAAGGCTAAAACATCTGTAGGTTTATCCTGTTGGCGATATTGAGCATTTAGTTCCTGAATTTGGGCATCATTTGTCAAACGCAGCCCTATTTCATAACTTAGTGCAGGTGGAAGATCAGGGGTCAGGATTTCTAACCAGCGATGAAACCAGTTTTCCCAAGTATTGTCAGATACTGTTAACAGGGTATCCCCCATAGAAGCTGCTGCTACTTGGGAAGGCTCATCAAAACAATTTTCTACATATAATTCAACTTTCACCAAGCCGAAACTCTCCTTAGTTACCGAGTTAGGTAAGCAAGACCAACTAAGAGGGTTAACAGCCCTACAGCAGTTAGTGCAAAATGTTTGAGTGATGTACCACCTTTGTTTACCATGTTTCGCATGGCAAGTTTCACATAGCTGGGTTTAGGTTCTGTCGAGGGAGATTTACTCATAGAAATACTCGGTAAGTGGGAATCTTAGTAGATTGAGAGAAAGAGAGGAAAAAAACTTCTGCTCTTTACAGCGGATTTCATTTAAATGAGATACAAACTTGAATAATAAAACTCTTGTGGTGCGGGCATCTTGCCCGCTAAATATGTACCTCCTAACAGCGAAATCCACTTTTAACTGCCATGAATATTTACAAATTCCCAAATTATGCGGAATTGCTATCTACTAGTTGATTTTCTTGTCGCAGATAGGCTTGAATGAAAGCATCAATTTCGCCGTTCATGATATCACCAATGGCGGTAGTTTCCGTATTTGTACGCAAATCCTTGACCATTTGGTAAGGGTGAAACACATAGTTACGAATTTGGTTTCCCCAGGAAGCTTCCACCATATCACCACGAATTTCGGCAATTTCTTGGGCGCGTTGTTCTTTGGCAATTACCAACAGTTTGGCTTTAAGACGAGCAAGAGCTTTTTCTTTGTTTTGCAGTTGGGAACGTTCTTCTGTACAGCGCACAGCTAAACCAGTGGGTAAGTGAACTATCCGCACTGCTGTTTCTACTTTATTGACGTTTTGCCCACCTTTACCACCCGACCGAGTTGTGGTAATTTCCAAATCCTTCTCTGGAATGTCTAACTTGACGGTGTTATCTATTTGTGGCATTACTTCCACCCCAGCAAAACTGGTTTGGCGCTTACCATTGGCGTTAAAGGGAGAAATCCGCACTAAGCGATGAGTACCCATTTCGGAACGCAAGTAACCATAGGCGTAGCGACCGGTAATTTCTAAGGTGGCTGATTTAATTCCCGCTTCATCACCTTCTGATTCTTCCGATAAAATTACCTTGTAGCCATGATCTTCTGCCCAACGGGTGTACATTCGCATGAGCATAAATGCCCAATCTTGAGCGTCTGTACCACCAGCACCTGCGTTAATTGTTAAAACTGCGCCTTGAATATCGTAGGGGCCAGAAAGTAACTGTTGTAATTCCCACTGGTCAAGTTCACGGTTAAGCTTGGTGATGGTAGATTCCGCTTCTTGCAAGAGTGATTCGTCGGTTTCTAATTCTAGTAGCTCAATCACCGCCCTGGTATCATCTAAATTGGCGTGCCACTGATAATATTGCTCTAAGTGATCTTTGAGGTCGTTGAGTTCTTGCAGTGTTTGTTGTGCCTGGGTTTGGTCGTCCCAAAATTCTGGCTGGGCTGATATTTGTTCCAAGTCATGAATTTTGGCTTTGAGTGCGGGTACGTCAAAGATAGTCCTGGGTTTTACCCAGGCGGCCAGACAACGTTTCGATTTCGCGTTTGAGTTCTAGGACATCCATATTACTTACTTTAGTTGAGAACGATTTGGATTTTTATCGCTCTTTATGTCTTAGATTTTAGCTGTAAGTTGGACAAATTATCTAAAATCCGTGGTGTAAATCAGCTTGATGATGAGAAACCGTGGCTCTTGTTGATGAACCACGGTTAGTCTTAGTTAAATTGTGTTGTTTCTGCTGTTAACAATCAATTAATCACGTCCATTGATAGCAATCAGCAACCGTAAAATAAAGATAAACAGGTTGATGTAGGTTAGGTACATCGACAAAGCTGCGGGTAAGTACTGATCATCGCGATAGGTGCGGGGCAAGATGTAGAAATCGACCACAGATGCTCCAGCGAAAATAAATACCCCTAAACCAGAGATACCAATTTCTAACCATGTGGGTGTGTAAACACCAAATAAGGCCAACCCAAATTGAACTAGACAAACAACGACTAAGGCAATTACCCCCAAGGAGACGGTTTTTGTCAACGCCATACCGTCTGATTCTGAGAGATTAGAACCAATTTGACGTGCAGCAATAAAGGTGACACCACAACCAAGGGCGGCGATGCCAATGCCCTCAATACCCACGCCTTGGGTTCTCAAAGCTACAAATACCAAGCCACTGAGGGTATATCCAGATAAGAGGCTGTAAATTGCTAATAGTGGGAGGGCGACGCTGTTGTTACCTTTGGAGGCAACGTTTTGAGCGACAAAGAAGAGAATTAACTCCAGAACTACAGCACCAAAGAAGGTGGGAAAGAATAGTTCGGGGTGAGAACGAATAACTCCCAAACCGCCGTAGGTTCCCAATGCAGTTAAAACTAACCCACCACCAACAAAGGGGAGGGCATTGGCAATGACATTGGGGCCAACAAGGGCGTGATTTTGAGCTTCACGGAAAGCTTGACGAAAATTGCTGGTATTGCTCATATCTCAAAACTACTAAATTTTTGAGTAAATTACCTCTTCATCTCCATTCTTACCAATACTTGTGTCTGGAGACTAGGGAGGAAATCTAGAAAAGAGATTTTTTAGTAGAAGTTGTAAAATTTTATAAAGACAATTTTTATGGTTTTAAATTTTAACGCATTTTATTACGATATTTCCACAGGTATTAATTTGGGTTACTGCTATTCTCATGACAAATCTAGCAGTTATTCTTGAATGATTCAGTAATATTCACTAAATAAAAGTAAGTTTTGTAACGAAATATTAAGTGTCCAACACCTATTTGTTTAGTTTTCACTCTCTATTACAGATAATTACTGACTAGATTTAGCATTATCACGCAGCACCAGCATTATTTTATTACATAAGAAAAAGTTGTACACCCACTAAATTTTAGATTCGTAAAGAAAAATTACAATAATTGGCGAGAATGAATATTTCTAAGTAATCTTACTTAGAAGATAACTGAAGCTTATTTTAAGTTCAGTAAAACAACGATGGCTTATTCAGCGATGACTAAGGAAAATAATGACAGTTTGAAATCAAGTATACGCAACTCCATTCTTCGGGGAAGGGGGTTACTACAAAGGAATTGATATGGCAGCAAGTGAGTCCTCTGTGCAATCTGATGGTATAGAGCTATTACACTTATACCACCGCACTCCTTCTATTAAACTTCGTAACCAACTGGTACAGTTACATACGGGTTTAGTCCGTAAAATGGCTTATAAATTTAGCCATCAGTGTAATGAGCCTTATGAAGATTTAGAACAGATCGGTTATTTTGGTTTAATTAGGGCTATTGAACGCTTTAATCCTACTCAAGGTTATGCGTTTAGTTCCTTTGCTATACCTTATATTCGCGGTGAAATGCTGCATTTTTTGCGCGATCGCTCTACTCTAGTCAAAATTCCCCGTCGTTGGCAAGAACTTTTTAATGAAGGGCAAAAAATTCGCAAAGAGTTGACGCTATCTCTAAGCCGTCCTCCCAAAGATATTGAAATTGCTAACAAACTTCATATTTCCCTACAAGAGTGGCAAGAATGCAAGTTAGCTGCTCAAAACCGGATGCCTCTGAGTTTAGATGCGACTCCAGCTAATTATGTTGATTATCAAATCACTTTGGGTGACATACTTCCCTGTCCTCGTACTACTCTGCATCAACAACAAGAGGAAGAACGCCTACAACTACAAGGGGCTATGAATATGTTAGACGATAAACCCCGCATGGCAGTTGAATTAGTTTTTGTTAAGGAACTTACTCGCAAGGATGCTGCTAAAAAAATTGGTGCTAGTCCGATGACAGTAACTCGGTATCTGCACAAAGGAATACAAGAGTTGATTGGCTACTTACAGCCACAAGCTGAGTCAGGAGTCATTAGTGCTTAGAATTGTCTGATAGCGTAGGGTGACGCAAGCCATATCAGGATTTACTAGATTTAAGGATGAAAGGATTTCGTATTTAGATCAACTTAAACAAATTCATCCTGTAAATCTTGAAATCCTCAAAATCTTGATTGTGGCAATAGACTATCTACTAGATTTTATATCGGCTATAGCTCCTCTAGTCATTGCTGCGATCGCTTTATCAGTCGCTTTCGGTAGGTGATAATATTTACCTCCTGCTGCTTTTGCCAATTCCTTTGCAAAGCCAGTTGATACAAATTTACTCTCAGTATCAATTACTAACAATTGCATCCCTGAAGCCCGAATTCTGCCTGCAATATCTAATAATTCGGCTTTGATGTCTGGCTTTTCACCTGGTTCTATGGGTTCTCCTAAAGAACGAGCTAAAGGAATATTACCACGACCATCAGTAATTGCCACAATGACAACTTGCCCGATATCGCCACCCATTTGGGCATTTACACCTACACGAACTGCTTGCGTTAAACCATGTGCGAGGGGAGAACCACCACCACAAGGTAATCTTTCTAAACGATTTTTAGCTAAAGCAATGGAACGGGTAGGAGGTAATAAAACTTCTGCTTGTTCACCCCGAAAAGGTATTAAAGATACTTGGTCACGATTTTGATAGGCTTCTGTTAACAGTTGCATCACTGCACCTTTAGCAGATTGCATTCTATTTAAAGCCATTGAACCAGAAGCATCAACCACAAATACCACCAAAGCGCCGGCTTTTCTCACCAACCGCTTGGAACGGATATCTCCCTGTTCAACAATGACCTTTTTATCTGGTTGTCTAGCTCGTCGTGCTTTTTGATACGGGGCTGCGGCTCGAAGTGTGGCATCTACGGCTATCCGTCGCGCTTTACCTTTGGGAATCATCGGCTTGATGTACCGTCCCCGGTCGTCTGAGAAGATAATACTGCGACTTCCAGATTTACCTTGACGTTGTGCCATTTGCGTAAAATAAAGCACTTCTGGGTCAAGAATTACCCCTTCTGGATCAAAGATAAACTCTTCGGGAATGTCTGGAGGTTCTTGCTGTTCTTGTTCTTCGTCTTTCTCTTCTTCGTCTTCTTCCTCTTGTTCTTCTTCTGATTCCGACTCGTCTTGATTTTCTGGTGGTGGGGGAGGAGGTGGGGGTGGTTGGTCTGGTGGTGGGGTTTGAATTATGGTTGTTCTGGGAACTATGACCAATTCCACTGCGCGACGCAAATCTTCAGCGTTGACGGTATTGCGTCCTTCCAAAGCTGCTGCGGCTTTCGCAACTCGCACCGCAAATAATTCTGCACGATGTCCTTCTACACCACCGCGAATGGCTTCATTAACGAGGTAAGTAATTTGTTCTTGGGTAATGGTGACTTCTTTTAACCATTCCCGTGCGAGGATAATTTGGGTTTTGAGTGAGTCGATGTCTTCGCTATATTGCTGGAGAAATTCTGAGGGAGACTTGGAATATGCGATCGCTTGCTCAACTGCTTGTACTCTTTGATCTAAACCCAGAACTCCGTCTGCTGATAGTGCGATCGCAATTCTATCAAGTAAATGTTCTCTTAACGCCCCTTCTTCCGGGTTATAAGTCGCAATAAACAACAGCTTACAGGGATGTTGAAAACTAATTCCCTCCCGTTCAATTTGGTTACGTCCGTCAGATAATACAGCTAAAAGTTGGTTACTAATTTGGTCATCTAATAAATTAATTTCATCAACATACAAAACCCCACGATTTGCGGTAGCCAGCAACCCAGGTTGAAAAATCGTATCACCTTGTTTAACCGACTGTTCTACATCCACAGAACCTAAAAGCCGGTCTTCCGTAATCCCCAGGGGAATCTGCAAAAAAGGTGCAGGGATAATTTCCGTTTCTATCTCCTGTCTTTCCTCGGCTAAAAGTTTATCATCCCATTCTTCTGGGTGGTTCGGGTCACAGTTACACAGGGAATCTTTAACAACTTCAATAGGTGGTAACAAGGCGTGGATAGCACGCGCCATTACAGATTTAGCCGTACCACGACGACCTGCAATTACCACACCCCCCAAAGCGGGATCTACTGCTGTCAACAGCAAAGCTATCTTAATTGCTTCTTGACCGACTACAGCAGTCAGGGGAAAAGCAGTCATTGTCGGGGTAATAGTAGGCGCAGGCATTGTTTCCTTAATAGTTATTATATTTGTAGCATAGCAATTTCTGGCACATTTAGTAATGAGTATTAGACATTTGCTAAAATTGTCATGTTAAGCGAGGCGAAACACCTCGGAGATTATTCCTTCTACTTTGCTTCAGTCAGAATAACATCACTAATAATGATGAGTATTAGACTTTTACTAAAATTGTCATGTTGAGCGAAGCGAAACATCTCGAAGATTATTCCTTCCACTTTGCTTCAGTCAGAATAACATCACTAAATTTTTGGATTTTTGCAATATATCTATTATTCCAACTCATGTAGGAGCAATATGTATGACTACGATGCAGGCTAAAAGCTTCACCATAGAACACCTTGTAGCGTGGGTTAGATGCGGTAATTAAATTATAACGCTCACAGATAAATTACCAAACCGCATAGTAACCCAACATCCATTATAAAATATCAGGGTTAGCGCGTCTCAAAACCTATTGACAGAGGAATTACAGTAGAGGAGAATAGTTTGCTATGGATGCTGCTAACACAGAAACCATATATTGATCATTCATCGTAGCTCGTCTTGACTTTTGTCGAATACTACGACGAAAAGTTGGTTCTCGGTCTAAGGCATTGAGGGCAATGCGACGTAATAAAGCAAAGTTTTGTGGACTGTGCATAGAACGAATTCGAGATTCATCTGATCTTTCAGAGCCGCTTCGCGAACATGGAAAGTGACATCTAAACCCATTCCATGTTGAAACCTAGAGTTTTTCAGGAAAGTATATTATTCAGTTGTAGTTTAAGTTCTCAGCTTTAACCTGATTCCCAAAAACTATAGCTTTCAAAGTAGACGCGGTTTAATGTCCAATGAACAGAGTTTTCAATCCCCCAATGCTGTCGAATCGCACTACCAATTTTGTTAGCATCACTATCAAGACTAGTAATGTAAAATTGAACTTCATGGGTAGTTTTATTCCAATGCTGAATCTTACGAACTACCATGACTACTGTTGCCAATCCTGCCCATTGGTTTTGTTCATAAAGTGCTGGTAATTGTGAAACTGGAACAGTATAACAGGTGCGATTTTCGATGCGGTGATGTCCTTTGTCGACCCGTTGACTAATACTGACATCAACATCTTTAAAGTCGAGAGATGGTGCTATTTCAAACCAATTTTTTACTTGTTGATGTAGTGTAGGATGATTGTCTTTTAGGCTTAAAATATAATCAGCATTTCCGGCTATGATTTGTTCGGCAATTGATTTTTGCGTACCCCTTGCATCAATGGTGATAATACAACCAGATTAGTCCAGAGTCTCTAA